>BDTL01000218.1 GCA_002898115.1 bacterium BMS3Bbin02
TTTCCTGCACCCGCCACAAGAAAGACGATCTGATCGGCCCGATCGAGCAACGAAAACGTCGCGGTGAGTCGCCAGGTGTCCTTCTCGTCGACCCAGTTTGCGACATACGCGTCGCGGGTGTCGCGCAAAGCTTCGGTGTGAGGGAACAGCGATGCGGTGTGACCGTCATCACCGATACCGAGGAGGACCAAACCAGGCGACGGTAGTACGTCGGTGTACGCCTTTGCAGCATCACGGGGTGTGGCGAGCGACGTGTCAGGAGCGACGAACCGCACGCCGGTCGCATCGGTCAATAGGCGGCGAGCCATTGCAGTGTTTGAGTCCGGGTGGTCAAGGGGTACCCAGCGTTCGTCACCGAGCCAGCAGGTAACTTTCTCCCAGGGGAGGGTCCGGGTTGTGAGCTCACGGTACAGATCGGCAGGTGTTGATCCTCCGGCGAGACCCAGAGAGGGTGCCGATGTCGAAACCAGGTACTCCGCGACGCGATCTGCCGCAGCGACGGCGATATCACCGCGAGATGGGAAGATTCGGATACTCATGTCGCTCACGATAGGCGATACCGGCGGGGTCCCGACCCCGGTAGGGTGGACTCATGGCACGACGGCTCAGAATCTCTTCGCCGATCGGCACGGTGACAGCCCGGCTGGTTGTGCCCCCGGATCCTCTTCCCGTTGGGATCCTGCTTGCCCACGGGGCGGGCGCAGGCCAGGACCATCCGTTCATGGTGATGATGCGTGATTCCCTGGCGGCTTACGGATATCCGACGATGACCTTCAACTATCACTATGTTGAGCGCGGCTCAAAAGCGCCGGACCGAGCCCCGAAACTTCTGGCGGTTCATCGTGCGGCCGCTGATCGTCTGGCCACGTACTGCGACGCGGTCGTTCTCGCCGGGAAATCGATGGGTTCACGTATGGGAACTCATCTTGTCGGTGACGATGGCTGGGACGCGGCAGCTGTGGTGAGTTTCGGGTACCCGCTCGTGCCGATCGGTAAGGACACACCTCGGCCCACGGATCATCTTCGGCGAATCCGTTGCCCCCAGCTTTATTTCGCCGGTACGAGAGATCGGTTGTCGCCACCTGCGTTGATGGCGAGGGCAATCGCATCAGTCCCCGCAGCCGGCCTAGTTGTCGTTGATGGCGCCGACCACGGGTTTCATGTCCTCAAACGGTCAGACCGATCCGACGATGATGTCCTGGATGAACTCGCAACGACTACCACGAGCTGGATTTCCGCACTGCGGCCGACGTCGAGTGCAGACTCGACCGTGGTGTCTTCCACGCCCGATTTCTAGAGGTCCTCGGGTGCATCGTAGGTTCCGCTGACGGCGGCGCCGTTGCGTGTATGGAGGGTCCACACCGAACCCTTGCGCCACTCGAGGGGGCCATCGATGATTCCCTCGGCGACCAGCTTTCCGATGTACGCTCCGATCACATCACCGTGGCTGCACACCACTGCCTGCTCGCCCATCATGAGCGTGATAAAGCGAGCTAGATCATCGCCGGAGGCCCCTTCGGTGAGCTCGTCTTCACGTTCAAGGGGAAGGCCCACCTCGTCTGCATAGCCGCCCACAGTCTGGCG
This sequence comes from bacterium BMS3Bbin02, assembly GCA_002898115.1. Lineage (GTDB taxonomy): Bacteria > Actinomycetota > Acidimicrobiia > Spongiisociales > UBA5794 > BMS3BBIN02. Next base: position 1,585 of record BDTL01000218.1, read on the forward strand.
ACACCGCTTGAGTTTGGAACTCGTGACGCGGGACACCGGGAACCTGGCGAGCCAGTTATCCAGTGCCGAAACCTGTTTGTATCCACGCAGGCTGAGGGGTCGTTTGTGGTCCGGGCCGTCCCATTTCCCCCGCACACCAGCATGGGCATGACGCACGAGATAGACGGTCCCCGCCGTTGGATCTTTGATGCGTCGGGCGGCCGTTTCGATGAGTGCGTGATCTCGCGTGTACGTCAGACGTTTGAGGGCTTTCCTCCTGGGCATCCACGAGATCTCGGAGACCTCCTCGTTGGGTTTGAACGAGCCCTTGCTCTTCTCCATGAGCCAGTATCGAGCGAGCTTCGAGTTCAGGTTTGGTGTCTTGTAGAGTACGCCGCCGAGAAACGGGCCAACATGGACCGTGAACCCGGTTTCTTCACGAACCTCGCGTACCGCACAATCTCGAAACTTTTCCCCGGGATCGAGTTTGCCCTTCGGGACCGACCAGTCGTTGTATCGTGGCCGGCGCACGACGAGAAACTCCGTTGAGCCCTTTCGCGATCGATACACCACCCCACCCGCAGCGTGCACTTTTGCGGTTGGTGTGGTCGTGTTCAACGGCTATCGGTTCCCTGGGTCCGTTCAATGGCGGCCTCCATGAGCTTTGTATGTGTCCCGACACCGTCGGTGTGGGGGACGGGCTGCCATTCTCCGTCAGTTTGTTGCCAGGCGAGGCTATCGTCAGCCAGCAACGTATCGATGATTCCGTCGATACGGGCTTGCAGATGCCCATCAGCGATCGGCACGAGCGCCTCGACGCGGGCGTTGAGGTTGCGTTGCATCATGTCGGCTGACCCGAGGTAGTACTCGGCGCCGTCGCCTACTTTGCCGAAGCGAATAATCCTCGAATGTTCCAGAAATCGACCGACAATCGATCGCAGGGTGATGTTCTCTGAGAGGCCGGGGACGCCGGCCCGTACACCACAGACGCCGCGGACGATGAGGTCTACGTGACAGCCCGCCTCCGATGCTGCATACAGCTCATCGATGATGCCGGGATCGATGAGGTGGTTGAGCTTCATCAGGATGCGGCCTTCGGACCCGCGGTTTGCCTGCTCTCGAATCCGTCGGGTAATTCCGTCACGCAGGTAGTGGGGGGCAACGAGCAGCTTGCGGTACTGCGGTGCCGCGGCGAATCCGGTGAGTGCGTTGAACAGCTCGGAGAGGTCGGCGCCAATATCGGGGTCTGCGGTGAATAGGCCGAGATCCTCGTACAGCCGAGCGGTGTTCGGGTTGTAGTTTCCGGTGCCGATGTGGGCGTACCGTTTCAAACCACCGCGCTCGCGACGCACGACAAGAAGTGTCTTCGTATGGGTTTTCAGACCCGGAACGCCATAGACGACATGGACGCCGGCGGATTCCAGCAGTTTCGCCCAACTGATGTTCGCTGCCTCGTCGAATCGGGCCTTGAGTTCGACAAGGACGACGACCTGTTTGCCTGCCTCGGCAGCCGCGATGAGTGATCGGACGACTGCTTCCTCGCCGCCCAGAGCAGGGTCGACCGGGATGGAGGTGCGGTAGAGCGTCTGTTTGATGGCGAGAACGTTCGGGTCGTGTGCCGCCTGGGAGAGAAATGCCCCAGTGGAGGTTGCAAATGACT
>BDTL01000219.1 GCA_002898115.1 bacterium BMS3Bbin02
TCGGGTCCTGGCCGTTGGCGCGCCATTCCGCCCACGTTCGTGGCCCACCGGCACCGTCTCGGAACCAGTCGGACGTGTCATTCGGATAGAAGTAGCCGTTGTCGGTAAATACGCCTGTTGAGATGGGCGCACCGTCGGTCACGACGCCGCTTTGTCCGGAGTTGGTGACCGTGTTGTCGCTCACAAGTGCACCGGAGGCCTTCAGTGGTCCGTATCTCCCGGTTTGAGCATCAAGGCCGTAGCCGATGATCCCGATGCCGTTGTAGTTGCCTTCGACGGTGTTTCCGGTGATGGTGGCGTCCGGTCCCCGAACGACGATCCCGGCGTCATACAGGTTGTCCGGCTTCGGTGATGTCGGTGCAACTCCGTTGCTCTTGATGACGTTGTTTGTTATCAAGACGCTATAGGACAGCTCGTGGTTGATGCCGCCGCGCCAGTTATTGGTGATCGTGTTCCCGGAATACACTGTGTTCGTGTTGTCCGTGTACCCCCAAATACCGTAGCCGGCGTTGTCGCGGATGATATTGCCCGAGATCACGACATTGGCGGTGTTGACGAGCTTGATGCCCGCCTGATACTTCGAGCTGTCGCCGTTGTCGTATATCTCGTTGTTGGAGATCGTGACGTTCGATACATCCGTGAGGATGATCGCCTCGTAGTTGTGGTTGTATATCCGGCACCCCGAGATCGTACCGCCGTTGGAGACGGTGACCCCGTTGTACTTGTTGTCATAGACGATGCAATCTGACACGGTCCAGTTGTTTCCGGCACCATGAATCGCACCCGTGCCCGCCACGGAGTTGTACCTCGTAACCTCGAACCCGCTGATGGTGACTCCGTCCACCGGGTTGTCGATGTCAGTGAAGGCGTAGGTGTAGTCCCACAGTCCATCAAGTTTGGTGCCCGGTTCGCCGACGATCGTCTGGCCTGCTTTCGGACGGATCTCCTGACGGAGATACGTACCGGTGCGTACGAGGATCTTCGCTCCCGGAGGTTGCTGCTCGATGACGTCCTGGATCGACCATCCGAGTGGGACAACCGCGTCGTACCCATCCGGGACTGCGGGGGCGGTGTATCCGGGAGGTGGGGGCGGCGGTGTCGGAAGGTTCAGTGCTCGGGCCAAGAATGATGCCATCTGGCCGCGTGTCACGTTGTTGTAAGGACAGAACTGGTCGTTCGCGGGCGGGTTGCACCCCGCCGTGATCCCGGCTGACGCCATGCGGTCAATAGCGTTCTCAAACGGCGATTCATCGTCGTCGGTGAACAGGTCGGTACCACCGGTAGGGAGTGACAACCCTCTGGTCAAGAACGCGGCCATTTGGCCGCGGGTGACTCGGTCGTTCGGGCAGTAGGCTCGGGTACCACAGCCAAGAGTGATTCCGGACGCGGCAAGACGGTTGATGTTCGCCTCGAAAACCGATCCTACGTCATCATCGAAAAAGTCCGTCTGTGTGGGCGGCAGGTCCAGTGCCCGGTCGAGGAACGCCGCCATTTGACCCCGGCTCACGTTGTCATCGGGGCAGAAACGCGAATTGTCAGGCGGGTTGCAGCCCTTGGTGATGCCTGCGAAGGCGAGCTTGTCGACATTGGAGGCGTGGACGTTACCGCCGGTGTCGCGGAATCCCGATCCTCTCTCGCCGCAACCGATACGCCGGTCCGAGAGCACCAGTTCGTCAAAATCGAATGACAAAGAGCCGGGAGCCGGGGCATCACCTCCGTAGTAGGTGTCGAACCAGAACTCGCGGACGTTGATGCCGGTATCTGACGAACCCCGGAAGGTGAAGTCGTTTCTGTAGTAGGCGAGTTTCTCGTCCACCCACCCTTCGAGAATCCCGTTCGCGACGCCCGGCGTGTTCATGGCCACGCGGCCTTCGACGCAGTACCACTGGCCGAATTCAAGAACCCCGGGAGAGTCCTGCCATGGCTCGGTTTCTCCCGACGATCCGGGTTGTCCGCGGTGGTAGACGTAGTACCCGATCTGAGTGCTCGTTGTACTCCGGTCCGGGTCCGGCGCCGTGAACATCATCCGTGCCGACCAGCCCGGATTCGCATCGCTCGGCTTGATCTTGTTTCGGCCGGAATTTGAGTAGAGCCCCGACGGTCCCGGAAGTTTGCCCTGGCCGTAGTTTGCGAACCCTACGGGGATTCGCAGCCAATACCGGTAGAAGAGTTCGTCCGGCTCGGTTTCTTCGTTCGCCGCAAACTCCCAGCGCATAGCGGAACCGAAGTTCGAGTCGCGCGGGATTGTGACCTTGATGCCGGCTCCGTCAATCCCGTCGGGGATTGCAGTGATTCGATTGCGAGCGCCGATAGCGGAGTCGAACCAGTCAGTGCTCCACGTCGCAGGGGTGGATTCGTAACCCTCGTCGAGGTATGTCGTGTCGGTAGCGGCCGCTGCCGGTGCGGCTGTGAGGGGCACCACGGCGGCCAACACGAAGAATGCGGCTGCGGCGCTCCGCGTCCGGAGGCGAGTGGTCATGCGGTCGTGTTGTCCTGGCTCGACGGTCTTGTGCGTACAACCAGGATCCGCCGGTGAACAGCCGATCCGTGGCCTGGGGTCAGTATCGGCCAAATGAGCATATACCTGAAGGACGCGCGCGGCCTTTTCAGCTTATGCTCGCGGGTCGAGGAGCGCTGCATCGGCGATTCTGTCCGCGATAGCCTCGGGGTTGGTCGCGATCACACTGGTGGTGACCCGCAGGTGGGGTGCACCACCGATCCTTACTCGAAACGGTCGCCCGGGCGCTACACCGATACCGTTTGCCGCCAACGAAACCGTCGCCACCGTCTCGTCTCCAACGGGCACCCACATGTTGAGACCACTGCCTGGGTTTACCCTGACGCCGCGCAACGAAAGAGATTCACGCATCGCGCTCCATCGCTGTCGATACATGTGAGCGGCATGGTCCACCTCAGCTTCCACTTTCGGGGATTGCAGCATGTCGAGCAAAAGCTGCTGGAGAAGTCGACTCGTCCAGGACGGGCCCAGGCGACGACGTCGAATGAGATCCATCACCGGGCTTGATGGTCCTCCGATGGCGGCAAGACGAAGGTCGGGTCCGTGGGATTTGGAGAAGCTTCTGATGTGGGTGACACGTCCGGGTAGATGCGCGCCGAGGCTGTGGAGCTCCGTCCCGGACGCCGGACCCGAATGGTCATCTTCAAGAATCAGGAGCGAAGTCGGTTCAAGGATGCCGGCCAGCGCGGCCGCCCGGGTGCTCGACCACGACGCTCCGGTCGGGTTCTGTGCACGCGGCTGAACAATGATCGCCGCGACATCGTTCGCCCCGAGTGCCTCAGCTAGCGCTTCGGGGATGAGCCCTTCGCTATCGAGAGCAACACCGATTGCCGTTGCCCCGACAAGGTCGAGCATGTCGAGAATCGGGGGAAATGTGGGGTCTGAAACGATCACCTTGCTGGCAAAGGGAATCGCGGTCGCAATGACCCGATCCAGCGCGTCGAGCGCACCGTTCACCACCGTGATGTGTTCGGGGTCGAACGGCCAATCGGCGCGGAGATGATCTTCAAGGGCGACCAGCAGGGGCCGGTCCAGATACGAGGTCATCTGAGGGGCTCGACCCATTGCCGAGAAGAAGGCGGAGGGGTCGGGAAGGAGGTCGGGGTCGGGTGTCCCGGTCGAGAGGTCAATATCGTACAGCCCTCGGTCAACCGGCACCTGCCAGAAGCGGGAAGCCATTGCCCCGGACCTCTCCGATACGAACGTTCCGCGCCGGCGTCGCGTCTCGATGATGCCGTGACGCTGCAACGTCTGCCACGCTTCCGACACGGTCGTGGGACTCACGCTCATGGCCCTGGCCACCTCGCGGACCGTGGGAAGACGGTCGCCCACCCTCACGGTGCCGTCGGCCACCAACGCGCCGATGGTCTGAGCGATCCCATGTGCGCTGCGGTCGGTTGTTGACGCCGTGAGATGGACGATCATATGTGCCTTTTGTGTGTAACAAAGTCTTAGTTGTGTCAACGTAGTCTGGTGCATATAGTCGGTGCAAGCCGACCACCTTTCGGTCGCCGATGTGTGCCTCACGGAATGGGATGGAGCAAATGAGCAGAATCGTACGTGCAGCAATCCTGCAAACCGAATGGACCGGTGATAAAGAGTCCATGATTGATCTCCACGAGAAGTACGCCCGCGACGCAGCCGCAGACGGCGCCCAGGTGATGTGCTTCCAGGAGCTGTTCTACGGTCCGTACTTCTGTCAGGTCCAGGAGACCGAGTACTACGACTACGCCGAGCCAATCCCCGACGGTCCGACAACCAAGCGCTTCCAGGCTCTTGCCAAGGAGCTCAACATGGTGTTGGTGCTCCCGATGTACGAACTCGAGAAGCCGGGATTTCTCTACAACACCGCGGCGGTTATCGATGCTGACGGTACCTACCTCGGCAAGTACCGCAAGACCCACATCCCCCAGGTGAAGGGATTCTGGGAGAAGTTCTATTTCCGCCCGGGCAACATGGGATACCCCACCTTTGAGACTGCCGTCGGCAAGGTCGGCGTCTACATTTGTTACGACCGCCATTTCCCCGAGGGGTGGCGAGCCCTTGGTCTTGCCGGTGCAGAACTCGTGTTCAATCCGTCGGCAACCAGTCGGGGTCTGTCGTCGTATCTCTGGCAGCTTGAGCAAACCGCGTCGGCTGCTGCAAACATGTACTTCGTAGGCGCCATCAACCGAGTTGGCATAGAGCCGCTCGGAGACAACGACTTCTACGGCACGTCATACTTTGCTAACCCGCGCGGACAGTTCGTGGAGGGGACAGCTTCCGATCAGGTAGCAGAGCTCGTCGTGAGGGATCTCGACATGGATCTGATTGCAGAGACTCGCAATCAGTGGGCCTTTTACCGCGACCGACGTCCCGACGCATACGGTTCGCTCACCGAGGGGTAACCATGACAACACACGCTGACCTTCTCGCTCGACACCGGGCAGTGATGCCGTCGTGGCTTGCGTTGTACTACGACGAACCCATCGGTATCTCCCATGGCGAAGGCCGTCATGTCTGGGACCTTGAAGGCAACAAGTACCTTGACTTCTTTGGTGGAATTCTTACGACCATGACGGGGTACAACGTGCCCCAGGTCGTCGAGGCGATCAAGGAACAGGCCGGAAAGATGATCCACACGTCGACCCTCTACCTCTCCGACGAGATGGTGACTCTCGCCGAGCGAATTGCAGAGATGTCGGGCATATCTGATGCTCGGGTGTTTTTCACTCCGTCGGGGACCGAGGCGAACGACGCGGCGATTCTGCTGGCGACCTCCTTCCGTGGCTCCAACGAGGTACTCGCCATCCGCAACAGTTATCACGGTCGGTCTTTTACGGCGGTCGCGCTCACGAGTCACCGGTCGTGGTCGCCAACGAGCTACAGCGGCCTGAAGGTCAACTTTGTTCAGGGACCGTACCGGTTGCGAAGCCCGTTCCGTCACCTTGATGACGAGGCCTACACGGCCGCATGCGTTGACGATCTGGAACAAGTGATCGACATGATGACGTCGGGGACTGTGGCATGCATGATTGCCGAACCGATCCAGGGTGTTGGTGGTTTTGCTACCCCTCCAGATGGGTTCTTCGGCGAATTCAAGAAAGTCCTCGACCGCTACGGGATTCTGTTTATCGCCGACGAAGTCCAAACGGGATGGGGCAGGACGGGCGAACACATGTGGGGCTATCAAGCGCACAACATGACTCCGGATATCATGACCTTTGCGAAGGGGGTCGGGAATGGTCTGGCGCTTGGCGGTGTCGTGACGACGGCGGAGATTATGGATTCGATGGGTGCAAACTCCATTTCAACGTTCGGTGGGAATCCACTGGTGTGCGCCGGAGCACTTGCGAACCTGGACTATCTCGTGAGCAACGATCTGCAGGGCAACAGTCTCAAACAAGGCGAACGCCTGCGTCGGGTCCTCGAACCGGTTGTGAACGAAACCGAGTGGATTGCGGAACTGCGTGGCAAGGGCCTGATGCTCGCAATCGAGACCGTCGAGGTTGGCTCGAACGAACCGGACCCGGCCAGGTCTTCGGCGTTGCTTGAGGCGTGCAAGGATCGGGGCATGCTCATCGGCAAGGGCGGGTTGTACGGCAATGTGCTTCGCATCGCCCCGCCGCTCAGCATCACCGACGAAGAAATGGATGTGGGTGCAGCCACACTTGTGGATGCCATCCGAGAAGTGAACCAGCCCTAGACGGCATTACCGGGAGGAACCCATGAAGACGCTTATCAAAGGCGGGACGGTGGTCACCGCCATCGACACCGTGAAAGCCGACGTGCTCATCGATGGAGAAAAGGTTGTTGCGGTCCTGGCGCCCGGGTCTCACGACTTCGAAACAACTGCGGACACCGTCATCGACGCCACGGGGAAGCTGGTGACTCCAGGGTCGATTGATGTACATACACATATGGAGCTCCCGTTCGGGGGCACGGTGGCTTCCGACAATTTTGAGACTGGAACTCGCGCCGCGGCCTGGGGAGGCACGACGACCATCGTGGACTTTGCGGTCCAGGTGAAGGGCGAGTCGATGATCGAGGGGTTCGACAACTGGATGGCGAAGGCGGATGGCAACTGCGCCATTGACTACGGCTTCCACATGATTGCGGGTGACATCAACACCGACACACTCCAAGAGATGGACACCCTCGTCGAACGGGGAGTGACGAGCTTCAAATTGTTCATGGCCTACCCGGGTGTCCTGTACTCCGATGACGGACAGATCCTGCGCGCCATGCAGAAGGCAGCGGAGTCGGGTGCGATGATCATGATGCATGCCGAGAACGGCATCGCGATCGACGTTCTTCGTGAGCAGGCTCTTGAGCGAGGGGAGACCGATCCGAAGTATCACGGCATCACCCGGCCTGCGATCACCGAAGCTGAGGCTACCCATCGTGCGATCGCGCTCGCCGAACTTGCCGGGGCCGCTCTCTATATTGTTCACCTGTCGGCGAAGGAAGCTTTGGCGGAGGTTGCCACCGCTCGCGATCGTGGGTTGCCGGTGTTTGCGGAGACCTGTCCGCAGTACTTGTGGCTCAGCCTTGAGGAGCACCTCTCGAAGCCGGGGTTCGAGGGAGCGAAGTACGTGTGCTCAACACCGGTCCGCCCCCGGGCCGACGGTCACCAGGAGGCTCTCTGGACCGGCCTTGCGACCAACGATCTCCAGGTTGTGTCGACAGACCACTGTCCGTTCTGCATGGAGGACCATCCGAGTCTTGGGACGCAGAAGCGTCTCGGTGAGGGAGACTTCACTGCTATTCCGAACGGGCTGCCCGGCGTCGAAGATCGTTTCCAGCTGATGTATCACGGTGCGGTGGTCGACGGACGCCTTGACCTGAACCGGTGGATCGAGTTGTGTTGCACGACACCCGCGAAGCTGTTTGGCCTCTACCCGCAGAAGGGCACCATTGCGGTCGGATCAGATGCTGACATCGTGATCTTTGATCCCGGGGCAACCTGGACGAAGTCCGCAACCCAGCACCACATGAATGTCGACTACTCCGCTTATGAGGGCCTTGAGGTTCAGGGCAAGGTCGAACAGGTAATGTTGCGTGGCACGATGATTGTTGCGGGCGGCGAGTATGTTGGCGCCAAGGGCGATGGCAACTATCTGCGTCGCGGCAACGCCGCACGGCTGCACTAGATCCAGCTCCGTTTGGCCACGGCTGTGGCCCGCGAAAGGACACCTCGATGAGAACAATCAATCATTTCATTGGCGGGAAGATGGTCGAATCGATATCTGACCGCACGAGTCCGGTGTACAACCCGGCCACGGGCGAGCAAACTGCCGCAACACCGCTCGCAACGGTGGACGAGGTAGATCGAACGATTGACACAGCGGCAAAGGCTTTCGAGTCGTGGCGGGAAACGTCACTCGCCCAACGTACGTCGATACTCTTTAGTTTCCGCGAGATAGCAAACCGCAATCGGGCTGACATCGCGGCGGCGCTTACCGCAGAACACGGCAAGGTTCTGTCGGACGCAATGGGAGAGGTCACTCGCGGTCTTGAGAACATTGAGTTTGCGTGCAGTGCGTCTCAGCTCCTCCAGGGAGAGTTCACCCAGCAGGCGTCTCGTGGTGTCGATGTCTACATGGTCCGCCAACCGCTTGGCGTGGTGGCTGGCATAACTCCGTTCAATTTCCCGGCAATGGTGCCGCTGTGGATGTTCCCCAACGCTATTGCAGCAGGGAACACATTCGTACTGAAACCATCGGAGAAGGATCCTTCGGTGACAATGTTGCTCGCTGAAATGATCCATGAGGCAGGTCTTCCCGATGGAGTCTTCAACGTCGTGCACGGCGATAAGGTCGCGGTGGATCGGCTGCTGGAGCATCCAACCATACGGGCCGTGAGCTTTGTCGGGTCAACGCCGATTGCGCGTTATGTCTACGAAACCGGGACAGCTCACGGCAAACGCGTGCAGGCGCTCGGTGGCGCTAAGAACCACATGGTGGTGCTCCCGGATGCCGATATCGATGTCGCTGCGGACGCCGCGATCTCTGCGGGATACGGTTCAGCGGGCGAACGCTGCATGGCAATAGCGATAGTGGTGGCCGTCGGGTCGGCGGCCGATCCACTGGTCGCGGCGATCCAGGAACGGATTCCCGAGGTCAAGGTTGGTCCAGGTACGGACCCGAAGTCGGGGATGGGCCCCCTCATCACCCGCGACCATCGCGATCGCGTTAGTTCGTACGTCGCGGGCGCCGCCGATGAAGGTGCGACGGTACTTGTCGATGGTCGCGACCAGGTGATTGACGGTGACGGGTTCTTCCTCGCGCCATCGTTGCTCGACAATGTGAAACCGGGTATGAAGTGTTACGACGAGGAGATCTTTGGCCCGGTCCTCGGTGTCGTTCGTGTCGACACCTACGAGGAGGCCCTTGATCTCATCGAAACCAACGCATGGGGGAACGGCACCGCGATCTTTACCCGTGACGGCGGGGCGGCACGCAAATTCCAGATCGACGTTGATGCCGGTATGGTCGGTATCAACGTTCCGATTCCGGTGCCTGTGGCTTCGTTCTCATTCGGCGGTTGGGGAGAATCCCTCTTCGGCGACACCCACATGTACGGGCCGGAGGGGATCCATTTCTACACGAAGGCAAAGGTCATCACGAGCCGTTGGCCCGACCCCGCAACGAGTTCGATCGACCTCGGTTTCCCCCAGAGCGAATAGGAGACACAACCATGGACTTCGGAGTGGTTTTCCAGACCGACCCGCCGGCACAAGCTGTTATTGACCTAACGGTGAAGGCCGAGGAGGCAGGCTTCAACTATGCGTGGACGTTCGACAGTCACGTCCTCTGGCAGGAACCGTTCGTTATCTATTCACAAATGCTTTCGAAGACGGAGCGCATGACCGTCGGTCCGATGGTAACGAACCCCGGGACGCGTGACCTCACAGTGACGGCAAGTCTCTTCGCAACGCTCAACGAAATGTTCGGGGAACGCACCGTTGTTGGTATCGGTCGAGGCGACTCGGCGCTTCGCGTCATCGGGAAGAAGCCTTGCCGCCTTGCCGAGCTCGGTGAATCCATCGACATTATCCGTGCCCTCGCCCAGGGCGAAGAGGTCGAGTACAACGGCGTGAATGTTCGATTCCCGTGGGCGAAGAAGACTCGTGTTCCGATCTTGGTCGCGGCATACGGACCCAAGACGCTTGCCCTTACCGGGCAGAAAGCCGACGGGTTCATCCTGCAACTCGCTGACCCGTACCTCACGAAATACATGATTCAGGCCGTGCGTGATGCGGCTGAGGCCGCAGGACGCAACCCCGATGATCTCTACATGTGCGTTGCCGCGCCTGCCTATGTCGGTGACGATATCGCGCACCAGCGGGACCAGGTCCGCTGGTTCGGGGGCATGGTCGGTAACCACGTTGCCGACCTGGTTGGTCGTTACGGCACGGACACCTCCCTGATCCCGGCCGAACTCACCTCCTACATCGAAGGGCGCAAGGGATACGACTATCAGGAACATGGCCGCTCCGAGAGCACCCATGTCGACTTTGTCAGCGACGACCTCATCGATCGATTCTGTCTACTCGGACCGGTCGACAATCACATCGCCCGGCTCGAGGAATTGCGGGAGATGGGAGTTGATCAGTTCTCGATCTACCTCCAGCACGACGGGAAAGAGGAGACCCTCCGCGCCTATGGTGAAGAGATCATCCCCGCGATCAATGGGTAACGGCAGGTAGGGAGAGTCCGAGTAGTGGAGAGTGTGCAGGAGGGGCCCGAGACAGCGGCATCCATGCGCGCCGACATCCGCCGATACGAACGTGCCCAACGGTTCCGAGCCACCATCCGGCGGGTCGCCGTATTCGTCGTGTTCATTGTTGGGTTGAGCCTGATGTACACCGGGTACAAGGCCGTTGGGCAGTCGATCGACGACGCCCAACGTGACTGGCCGGTGATCGGGTCCGTGATGCCGGCAACGAATGATCTCATCATGCCAAGAATCGCCGCGATCATCTCTGAGTTCGACGACCCGCCACAGCGGCGCAACTCCAAGACGCTCGGTGGGTTCATCTTCGAGGCTTCTTTGTTTACTGCTCGGGAGGCCTTTTTCGGGTTCGTGGCGGGTGTCGTACTCGGGATGGGTCTGGCCATCTTGATGCTGCGATCACGCAGCATTGAGCGGGGGCTCATGCCGTATGTCGTGGTGTCTCAGACGGTGCCGCTTGTCGCTATTGCTCCGATCATCGTTATTTGGGGACGAACAAACTTTGACTGGTTGCCATTTACATGGCAAAACTGGATGTCGGTATCGATAATCGCGACCTATCTGACGTTTTTCCCGGTTGCCGTTAACGGTCTCAAGGGTCTCCAGTCACCGTCGTCCGAGGCGATCGAGCTCATGGACTCGTACGCTTCTAGCCGCACTCAGACGTTGCTGAAGTTACGGCTTCCCGCCTCAGTTCCATACCTGTTTGCCGCTTTCAAGCTTGCCGCGTCGGCTAGCATTGTTGGTGCGATCGTCGGTGAGATATCTTCGGGCGTCGGAGGCGGGATCGGACGTCTCATTCTCGATTTTGCATC
>BDTL01000220.1 GCA_002898115.1 bacterium BMS3Bbin02
CTACGATTGCATGAGGGACCGCGACAAGGTCCTTCGAGCCACATGATCGACATTCCGGGGTGAGGTCACGCTCCCACCGCTCACCACACCGTTCGCACCGCATGGTTATGGCGTTGTCGACGCGATCGCCCGCGAGCTCTTCGGTCTCTCCACATGACGGGCAGGCGATTTCCTTCAGCATGTCGCCCGCCTACCTCTCTACTCCGAGGCGAGGGCAACCCACAGAGCGCGCCCGAGCGTGAAAGGCATTCCCGCTTCGACTACCGCGGCCCCAGCGACCTGTTTGCCGGCCGCGGTTCGCAATAGGACTGTGAGCACCGACGCCGGTTCGTGATCCCGTACCTCGACTGCCAGCACCTCCGGTGGCGCCGACTGGCCGGCAAGCTCGGAGACAGCGTTCGTAACGGCGTAGTTCAGGCCCGCAGGTGTCCCGTCGACGGGGCGACGGCATCCCGGCCGAGCGTGTCTCGGGCCCGGACCACGATGCCATCCGTTGACTCCTCTATCGCTACGAGAGCAAGCTGGGTCGACGTAGTCGAGTACTGCACTTGTGGGTCGTTTCCCGCCACGATGCCGGCGACACCTGACGATGGCAACAGGGACTCGAGACCTCTCCCGAGTCCTTGACGGCGCAGCTCGGCGGGCTTGGCCGGCGCGATCGCGGCCGGCGCCTCAACGGAAGCCGTCTTGAGGGCGGCTTCGACAGCCTTAGCGACGTCCTCCGGGGATTGGGTGCCGTCGAGGAATAACCGCACGACTTGTTTCCCATCACCACCGATTTCGACCTCGGTAGTTGCCACCCCCGCGACGTTTCCTAAAGTGTCGGTCAGCTCCCCCTTTGGGGCGTCCTCAGACAGCGGACCCCGAACAACCATCGTGTCTCCTACAAATCTACGTCGTCTCCGACGTGGCGTTTTCTGCAGCTGACGTGGCCGCCAACCATTCCCGTATCCGACTCCAGAATAGGCGATATTCGTCGCGATGCATGGAATGGCTTCCATTCACGATCGTTTCGAACTGTATGAGCGGATTTGAGGCAGCGAACGCCTGGCCGATCTCTGGAGGCACCAGCGCCACAAGCGTTGGGTCCGCACCAAGCAGCAGCGTCGGAACTGAGATTCCATCGAGTAAAGGGGTCCCATCCCAGGGATCGGCATTCAGCGTCCGGTCAACAACGTCGGGTCCGGATTGTCGAAGGGCTTCGGCTTTTGCCCGGGCGTCCTCGATCTGCCAGCGAGGGTTGTCGAGCGCAATCTGTTCGGTTGTGAGAGGGCGATCAAAGACATCCAGCAACCAGGTCCGAATCAATGGATTGCGCTCGATAACCTTTGCCGGATCTTCGAGGATCAACCTCTTGGCGAAACCCGGATCGGTCTCAAAACACGCCAGAACCACTGCTCCTCCGAGGCTGTGGCCCAACACGAGATCCCACTGCGACCCGAGCGCAAGCACATCCGCTGCGTACGCCGAAACGGATAGGTCTTCGGACTTCGGACTCTCCCCATGGGACCGCAGGTCGGGAGCTGTGACCGTATACCCGAGGTCGGCGAGGTCCGGTCCGAGACGCCACCATCCGGCGGCATTTGATGACAGGCCGTGGACGAGCAGTGCTCTTTTGTCACCCGAACCCCAGGTGAGCGTGTGCAGGTCAAGATGTTTCATCAGCAGAATCTAGCGGAGCATTCGACAATCGCGACCACATTCCACAATTTGGAGCACTCAGGCGTGGGTGCGAGTGCGGCCGACGACCATGGTGCATGCATGGGCGATATAACTAAGACCGAGTTCCTCCGCCAACGCGATCGTTTCGGCCGATTCCGCTCCAGGTTGGAACCACACGTTGTCGTAACCGAGTTCCGCGATCTCGCGCAGCACACCGAGCCCGATCTTTGGCGGAACCACCAAGTTCACAATCGTTGGTCGATTCGGTAGGTCAGCGAGTGAGCGGTAGGCAACGTCGATCACGGATCTCCGGTTCGGGTTGACCGCGTACACGGGGATTTTCTTCGCTTTGAGATTGCGATAGATCGTTGACCCATACTTCATCGGATTGTCGGTCGCTCCGACCAACGCGACAGACGTCGTGGGATCATTCAAGAGGATCGGCAAGGGCGGTTGAGTCATGAGACTGAAACTCATTGGACACCTCTGCCATTCCCTCCGACATCCGTTCGGGTTGCACCGCTTCGGTCGGTGAACGTGTGTCGGTGTCCGTCCGCAGAGCCCCAAGTACTAACGAAATGCCCAGTGCCACCATGGCAAGACCCAGGAGCCACGGCCACTCGGATATCGCCCCCCTCCCGGTGCCGTATCGTGCGAGGACTGCAAACCCGACCATCGCAACACCGAGCACGAAGTTCGTGACCGAAAACCTGTGTCGCTCACTCATTGGTCGTCCTCCATCTGGTAGATGCTCATGTTCCCGAGTCCGACGCTGGCGTTGAACCTGAGGGTCGGCCCTGGAAATCCCGAC
The DNA here is from genome assembly GCA_002898115.1 of bacterium BMS3Bbin02. GTDB lineage: Bacteria > Actinomycetota > Acidimicrobiia > Spongiisociales > UBA5794 > BMS3BBIN02. The sequence goes on from BDTL01000220.1 coordinate 2,474, forward strand.
TGTCGATAGACCCGCTGTTCGCCGGCCACGAACACTGCCGAATCCTGTCCGTGGGTTAATCGATCAAGATCGCCGGCAATGAGCGGATACGTCCGATTCGGCCAGACTTCGAAGGTGCCCAGTCCGATGTCGGTGGTGACCACTATGTTGACATCCTTCGGGACGAACAGCGCGAGCGAGCCCATGCCGAGGAAAACCTCCACCGACACGTCTTCGCTGACCGACACCCACGCGTCCTCGCGCAACCGGAACTTCACGTCGCCACCACCGTATCGATAGCTCTGGTTAAGGTTTTCAATCGTTTGGGCCTCAACAAAGAAGTTCCCCCATGGGCCGATCACGGAAACGTTGATGAGGTTCGCAACAAGGACGATCGGCATGAGGAGAAGACCGAGCGGGACCAGCCACCGCGCCCTGCCCCACATCGAGCTCACGAGAACACCGACACCGACGATACCGAGCGCGACAGCCGCATAGTCAATGTCCTTCACGAAACCGCCCGACGCGTGGTACATGCCCATCCCCCCGAGTATCACCAGCAGAGCGCCGGCTGTAAGCCTTGGGAGAACTGTCCGCCGCTCACTCCGCCGTCCAGATCTGGCGGAGCGTTGTCG
>BDTL01000221.1 GCA_002898115.1 bacterium BMS3Bbin02
GTAGCGGGTAATGGCGTTGGCGAGACCGGTGACGCCGCCGGTGGTCGGGTCGAGGACCGCGGTTCCGAGCGCTCCCGAACTCACGACGACATCACGGCTCGGTGGGAACGCGGGTACACCGGGTCCGGCACTGCCGGCGTTGCGGAACAGGCCCGCCCAGAGTTGTTTCCCGAACGCGATGGTCGCAGGCCCCCCGTCGTTGCGGACGTACTGGGGGTTCCCACCGGTCCCGATAATCAGATTGTTACGGATATCGATGTTGTCGTTGCCGCTCGACCCGCCTGATGCGTCGTTGCCGTTCTGGAATCGGAAGATCGCAAAGGTTGACTGGGTGATGATCGTGTTGTTATACACCTTGGCGCCGTTCACGCCCCGGATCTCGATGGCGGAATCATCGAAGTCGACAATGATGTTGTTGCGGGCGATCTGGTTCACACCCTCCCACGCCGGATAGTCCGGGTTCCAGAACGACGCTCCCGTGTTGCCGCCGAGTTGCAGGGCGGCATTGGCGCGAATGCCCCGGATCAGGTTGCCGTCGATGAGGATGTCGGACGACCCTCCCTTGAAGAAAATGCCGTGGCTCCCCACGGCGTTGTCGTGGATGTCGTTGCCGATCACCACGGCCCCGTCAACCCCGACACCGTCGATGATGGCATTGCTGATCGCCTCGCTCACGTCGTTGTTTTCGAGACACACGGTCCCGACCCCTGCGCCGGTGTTGTTGTTGCGGTTGATCTTGATCGCCGCCCCGGGACCCCATGACAGGTCTCGGATGATGTTGTTGCCGACGTAGATCTGGCGGATATCGACCGACTCGGGAGCGATGTGGAGGTTGTTGCCACCACCGTTGGTGATGTCGATCCCGGTGAGCGACACGTACGAACCGCTGATGCGGAACTCGCCCGACCCCTCCATGTCGAGCACCGGCGATGCGCCGTCGGCGGCGGCGATCTCGATCCAATCGGTCGGCGTTCCGGACCGGTTTAACACCAGATTGCCGGTGGTCGTGTGGGTACCGTCGGCGAGCATGATGTGGTCACCGGGTTGGGCATCCGCAAACGCTTCGGCGAGGCTCGGAGACTGGCCGGGTGTGACCAGCACGTGACGCAGCGGCGAGACCCCTTCCGGCGGACGGATGCAAGCTTCAATGGTTGACGGGGGAACGATCGGCGACAGGTTCAGTGCCCGCGCGAGGAACGACGCCATCTGGTCACGTTTGACCTCGTTGTCGGGGCAGAAGAGATCGTTGTCCGGAGGGTTGCAGCCCGCAGTGACACCGGCCTCGCGGAGCCGGTCAATGTCGGCCTCGAACACGGATGCATCGTCGTCGGTGAACCAGTTCCCGGCACCGGGGTCCGTGTAGGCGAAACCTCGCACCAGGAACGCCGCCATCTGGCCGCGGGTCACCGGGTCCTCGGGACAGAAGCGGTCATTCTCCGGTGGGTTGCACCCCTTGGAGATCCCGGCCACGGCGAGCGAGTTGATATTCGCCTCGAACACCGAACCCGTGTCATCGGTGAAGGAGTCGGCGGCTGTTGCCGGCAGGCCGAGCGCCCGGACGAGGAACGCAGCCATCTGTCCACGGGTGATCGAGTCGCTCGGGCAGTAACGGTCGTTCAGGGGTGGGTTGCATCCCTTGGTGATGCCGACGTCCTTGATGGCCTCGATGTTGCCCTCGTGGATGTTCCCATCGTCATCAACAAACGACCCACCGGGGGACAACCCGCCAAACGCCGCAGTCGCCGAGACGACTGTCACCAACATCACCACTGATAGGACCGCCGGCAAGCGGTTCCTGTTTCGATTCGAACGCATAGCGTCAGTATGCCAGTCAAATGTGACTACTCACCGTGTCATTCTCGACGACCTCCGGGCTTCTTGCGTAGCTGGGGGCCACATGTGGCCCCCAGCTACGCAAGAAGCCCGGGTCATCCGCGGGCGAGTGCAACGGACCGCGTCGGTCACTCGACTACGGTTCTCGCACCTGATTCACGAGATCGGCAAACCGAATACCTCGAATCTCGTCGGTGAATCGTTGCTCGGGAAGATCGGGTATTTCGCCATCTTCGGGAGGTCGAAGCACTGCGAGTGGCGTCGCCATGTTCCCATCGGCGAGTTCGGTGATAACTCCCTGCGAGTTCACCACCCTGTATGGTTCACCGCCGTCGTACTGCACTTCAGACGGAAGAAGTTCTGATCCCAGGTCGTTGCGAAGCCGAAGAAACCAGATCGCCTGCCCGCTCGGTATGGCCGCAATGCTTCCATCGGGCAAACGCACGCCATCGGTCAGCGATTCGAGAAACGCCTCCGCCGGGAGTGCGAATGTCGACCGTTCGACCGAAACGAAGTCTGACGCACCGACAATCAGCGACCCGCGCAAGACCTCGTCGACTCTGATCCTGAGCACCAGCGAAGCGAGCCTGTCCGTTGGGTCCTCCGATCCCCACACTCGTCCGATGCCAACAGAATCGATTGACCCGAGAACCACCACATCGGCGCTAGCCGCCATCTCGGCCACGGAGCCGTACTGCTCTACGTCGGATGCCCTGAACTGCAGGATCGGCCAAAACAGAGCTTCATCCCCCTCGGACGACGCCGAACACGCCGCGACTACCACCGCCATCGCGAGGGTCGGAATCAAGATTCTCAAGTAGCGAGCGTTCATTGCCGCACACCCCTCAATAGAAGTACAAGTGATCGTAGTTGTGAGCGTTGAGGTAGTAGGTGGTTCCGGTTGTGGATGGACAGCCGCCACCGTCATGAAAGAGTCCAAGCGCATGGCCGATGTCGTAAGACGCGACGGACACCCGGTTAGTCGCGGGCCTTCGGTCGCGAACACATCGCCGGTCACGTGTAGAGGACTTCGCTTGGTAGCGGATCGTTCGCAACGGTGGTGTGCGGACGTGTCGGTCGGTTAGCCGAGCGGGACGGCAAGGCGCTTCGGGATACAGAAGGTCGAGTCCGTGTCGAACACGGTCATGCGGACCGTAGCCGTTGCTGCCTCTTCCCCGGTCGGGGGGTCGACCGAGACAGTATCGAAGTCCAGGGAGTCCGCACGGTCGTGCTGGTACTCATAGCGGGTAAGCCGAGCAAAGCCGATCCCGGTGAGCCGGTCGCTCAGAGTGTTGACGTAGCTCCAGTGGTCCACCCCTGCGGGCAGACCGACTGTGGCGACATAGGTATCACAGTTCCAGACAATGTCGGTTTCGAAGCCATCGAACACGCGGGCCTCAATCACGAACTCGGCTACTTCGGCCGACCCGTTGCGCACGTTCCACGTCGGTCTCGTGACTGCGAATGCGACGAGCAGCAACACCACCACGCCCACACCCGTCCAGACCCTGCTGTTGTTCACAATCCCCACCTCATGAGGTTGGTTCCCTCGTTGTGGTTACGGTATCAAGGGTCATCCGCGGGCGGGGGAGGCGCAGGCTGTGGCGGACACCTGCATAGACGCTGCCCCGAAGAGGTTGAGCAGGGTCGAGGAGTACTCCTGGGAAACGTTGACGCAGACCAGGTCGGGGGTGGGGACCGCAGCGGTGATCACCCGGTTGGGACGCGGACGGGCCTCGTTACCGGCGGTGACAGCGGAGGCAATTGCGAGATCGGGAGAGAGTGTGAGCGTCCCAGAGCGCAGGTCCGCCAGGTCGATCGTCGCCGCTCCGGCTTCGGCCGCGGCCTCGGCAACAAACGCCGTCTCGCGCCACAGTGATCCCCAGCGGGCGAGCTCGAACACGAGACCGACGAGCAGCAGCCCGATCATCATGAGACCGATCACGGCAGGCAGGACGGTCCCGGATTCGTCGCGGGCCAGCGAGTTACGGCGCATAGGCGTTGCTCCGATATGGGCTGGCAGTCACCGTTGCACGCCCGACCACGGTGTAGGTGACGGCTTCGCCCAATATCGCGACCACCGGCACGTCGATGGTGACGAGTGCTGTTGTGCCGATCGGAGTCGTTTCGAGAATCACAGTGGCACCCGGTGCAGCCTCGGCGGCTGCTTGCCGTGCCGCAGTGTCGTCGCCCGTGCGCACGGCGATCGTGGCGGCGTTGAATGCCGCTTCGGCAGCGATGTCACCGGCCGATGAGACCGCGGTAACTGCCAGCAAGAGCTGGATCGTCACGAGAACAATCAGCGAGCCGATGACGAGCGTCTCGATGAGCGTGGTGCCGTGTTCGTCCTTCATGGCTCGACCACCAGGGGTGCGGACGATTCGACGGTCACGGTGATTGAGGGAAATAGCGGTCCCGGAGGCGACCACACGTACACAACCCGAACCGCCGCGGTGTCCCGGTTCCGGGTGATGGCAGTCGACTGTATCGCGGCACCCGGCGCGGTCGCCCCGATCGCCGCGACCGCGTAGTCCCGCAGCTCCGAATCCGCTGTGTTTCCAATAGCGGCACGGCGGGCCGTGGCGTCGACTGCCGAGTATGCCGCGTTGCGCGCAATCACGAAGAATGCGACGTTGACGAGGAGCAGCATGAATACGAAGAAGAGCGCCATGGACGCCATTCCCTCAATCGTCGTACTGCCTTGTTCGTCTATGAGGCGGCTCTCTTGTCTAGGAGAAGAAACCGGTGAGCTGGCCAACGACATTGCCCCACACATCACCTGCCGTCGACCTCACCTGTGGCAACAGCAGCGCAATGACGAGGACCGCAATGGTCGCGAGTCCGAGCCATTCGACGGTCGTTGAGCCCCGCTCTTGTCTGAGGCCGTCTTGTTTGAAGATGTCCTGGTCGTAGATGTCTTGTTCGGGCATGGTGTCTCCTGTTCTAAGGGTTGCCGGCGAGTTGTTGTAGAGAAACGAGGGTCGGGTAGATCAAGAACAGCAGCGTCACCGGCACCATGAGGGCGAGGATCGGGGCGTACATCGCCAGGGCCTTCTTGCCGCCCTCGGAGGTGAGGGACCGCTGGAGATCGGCGCGGAAGTCACGGGCCAGCTCGTTGAGCGCCTCGCTGAGACGGCCGCCGGATTGGTGAGCATGCCCGAGCAGCGAATACAGACGTGCTGACGACGGATGCACGGGCTGCTTCGCCGCTCGGTAGAGGGCCTCGGTAAGGGACACGCCCCCGTCGTAGGCAGCATGCGCTTCTGCCAGCTCACCTGGTACGACTCCACTCGATCCGGGGATCAGTTCTTCGATGGACGCGGCAAGTGACGTTCCCGACAGCACCGAAAGGGCGAGTGTGTCACAGACTGCGGGGAGTTCATGGAGTGCCTGGCGACGACGACTCTCGGCCCGCGATGTCATCCACATTCGCAAACCTAGCGTGCCGGTGATGGCCCCAAGAACTATGAGTGCGGGTGTTGATGCCTGTGGATCGGCAAGGAACAGATCACCCTGGCCAAACAGGACACCGACCGTTGCACCAACTATCGCGGCCGCAATGCGACGCAGGTGAAGGTCTTCGTTCGACCAGGAGAGACCGGCATGGCGGACGGCTGCCGATGCGACAGGGGTCGGTGTTTGGGTTGTCCGCGTCAAGAGATGAGGGGCGATCCTGTCCGATAGTGACCTCATTGCACGTGGGCTGATGACAACGTAAGTCGCCCATCCGGCAAGACCCGCCGCGACGAATCCGATCATTGGAACAACCGGGGTGGGCGTGAGAGTTCGGCGACTTTGCGGCCGATTGCGTAACCGACAAGCGTGATGGCGAGTCCGATTGCGACTATTCGGGCACCTGCTCCTGTCCGATACGCAGACGCTGCTGCGGGGTTTGTGGAGATCGTCAGTGCAAGCAAACCCCAGGGGGCGACGAGTGCGACGAGGGCGGTCATTCGTTGTTCCGTGAGTGCTGCGCTGTGTGCAGCTCGGACTCGCAGGTCGTCGGCGACCGAAATCCCGAGCGCGGCGATCATGGCTCCAACGCGTTGACCACCGACCCGATGCGCCGTGGTCAAGCTGAGAAGAATGTGGTCGGCGGTTGGGTCCGCTAGGTCGATGCGTAACGTCTGTAGAGCAGCGGAGAATCCCTCGCCGAAAAAGGTCTCGCGTTCTACCCGGGGCGCAAACCGGGCGAGTCGACCATCAGAACCCTGCAGGGCGGACACAAAGGCATCAGGCAACGGGTCTCCCGATGCGAGTCGACCTCGCAGCAGGGCGAGGACGTCGGGCCATTCCCTGGCGGTCTCGTGGGCCTCGACGTGGGGAGCGGTTTGGGCGCGCGCCAGGGGGACAAGGGCAACGAGTAGCGCAATTGAGATGGCGGCGGCGGGGACCTGGAGTATGCCGAGGATGGGGAGGAAGGTCAGCAACCCAAGTAAACCCGCCGCCGCCAATGCTCGCGGCGTGATCGACAGTCGGGGACCGCGCAATCGCAGGTCGGGACGTGCGATGAGGGTCCATACAGCGAGACCCGCGAGGAGTGCAGCTATTCCTCTCATCGTGTGGTGTCCGGAACGGTAGCGCGACGTTTTGTTGTGTAGACGTTGTGAGTGGTCCAGGTACCGTGGTCGGTCGGGCGCACCTCGACGATCTCTTCGAGGAGTCGCCCGGCAGGTGTTCTCCGCAGGAAGACGACGTACCCGACGACAGCCGCGATGGTTCGTTCGGCGAAGCCAACCGTCACGTTCGACCCCGCCAGGATCGAGTACGACACCATCTTCTCGAGCGCGTCGGCAGCCGAGTTGGCGTGGAGCGTGGCGAGTCCTGCACAGCCGGCGTTGAGTGCCATCAACAAATCGAGCGCCTCGGGACCGCGTACTTCTCCGACGACGATACGGTCCGGTCGCTGCCGTAGTGCTTCACGTACCAGATCCCTGAGGGTGATTTCGGCGCCGCCGTCGAGTCCCGCCTCTCTTGTCTGCATCTGGGTGATGTCAGGCAACTCGGAGGCGATTTCGAAGACTTCTTCGCAAGTGACAACACGACGGTCCGGGGGGACCTCTGACAACAGACAGTTCACCAACGTGGTCTTGCCCACTCCGGGTGCACCGGCAATCAGGATCGTCTCATCGTTTGCGATTGCGGCGGTGAGGAAACGACTGACATGGTCGGGCATCGTCTGGTTGTCTACAAGCGTCGCCATGCGGTTGGCGCGCACCACGAACTTGCGTATCTGGATGTTGAGACGGTCGGGATGGGTGACTGGAGGACCGGTGATGTGAACCCGCGATCCGTCCTCAAGTTGAGCGGAGACAATCGGGTTCGCAAGGTCGAGACGTCGCCCGGTCCCGGCCAGGAGCTGGTCCGCGATGCGACGGACGTTCACCGTAGTGGTCACCACGGGCAGAAGTTCCTTCCGCCCTTCACGCACGACGAAGGTGCGAAGCGAGCCGAGGATGATGATCTCCTCGACAAGGGGATCGGCAAGTAGTGGACCCACGAACCCGTAGCGCGTCGTGGCGCGATCAACTGCGATCGTCATACCGATACCACCTGCTCAAGCGCCTTGAGCAGCGACTTGTGGGGTGCCAGTGCGTGGCGGGAGCGGTCGCGGATCGCGGGGTTGTCGGGTATCAACGCTGTCGGGGTTATGCCCGTCCAGCGCCGGACCGCATCGCCCACCTGGAGGGTGTCGCGCCGGGGAACTCTGTTGACGACGAGTTGTGGCTGTGGCCCGGACCAGGCCGCAACAAACTTTGCGACACGCACGATTCCGACCGCCGACGCATCGCAAACGATGATTGCTTCATCGGCGCGTTTAGTGATGGTCGCCAGCGGGTTTGGACCCGCGTCTACAACGACGTGTGCCGTTGACGCCGCGATTCCTTCGAGGAGCGGAGCCGCGCTGTCCGCTAGGTACTCGGCGTTGCGGGCCCCCGCGATTATGCCGATAGCTGCGAACCGTTGGACACACGGGGTGAGTGCGTGGCCCGCATGGATAAGGTCGATGGCGTCCTCGATTGTCGGGTTGGGTCGCAGGTTCAGCCGAACCGCAATCGCCGGGTCAGTCGGGTCGGCATCCACGAGCACTGTGTCGCGGCGCCGTGCGATAAGCGTCGCGACACCGATAGCCACCTCCGTGATCCCCGGGGCGCCTCGGGGTCCGGTGACAACTGTGATGGGTCCCGTCGGAACGGGGGAACCGAGAGTATCAGGGAGAGCAACGCGGAGGCGATGCAAGACAACTTCGGGTTCTTCGGTGTCTTTGATGACGACGTCGACCCCCATTCCCGCAAGCTGCCCAGGAGCTACAGGGTCCCCGGCCGGGTACATACCGATCACAACGATTCCCTGGCCTATCCAGGCGTGGACAATTGAGGTTGTGAGCCACGGTGTCTCTGCACCCACGACGATCGCATCGATGGCGCCATCGACGTCAAGGACGTCGTCTGGTTGGTAGATCCGTGCCACGAGACGCACGCGGGCGGTGTCGTGGGCAGACGCGACCAGTGCTGCTTCCCACTCTCTGGCCGATAGGACCGTTGCAATCCGTGGGATCAAGGGTTCACCTTGATCAGGTCGAGATCGCCCGCGTACGACGCGTTGGCGAGGTCCACGGCGAGCTGATCGGTAACGGCAAGGATGAGGCGAAGCTCGTCCCCGAACGCCGTTGATTCGGCGAGGACGGCGGAGATGACGTAGACGTCGCGCGCGAGGACTTCGGTAGTCGCGTCTGATCCGACACCGGCAGTTCGAGTCACGAGGATGTCGACGGAGTCGCCTGCCTGAATCTCACCGAGCACTGCCTGAGTCGCGGGGATCGCGAGCGCCATTTGCTGTGGCGCAGTGATCTGCTGAGGTGGTCGAATCAGCGATACCAGCAGCGGTTCCCCTTCGGTGAGTGGTGTTACGAGAGTCCAATCGGCGAGTTCACCGATGTCGGACCCGACGATGAGGCCGTCGGCGTTGTCGACGTTGCGATAGGTCACGGGTAGGTCTCCGAGGGCAGTGCCCGCAGGCAACGGGCCGTCTGCGACCAGAACCGCAGTGAGGCTTGGGGGTGCGCTAAGCGCTAGGACCAGCAGCGCCGACGCAAACCCAGCGGCGAGCGCCAGGGCAGTTCGGCGATCGATCGTCGGAAGTGCGGCGAGCCGCTCGGAGACTGTTGTCACGGCCGGACCTCTACGGAAACGATGCTGCGCAGCATGACGAGCCGACTGGTTCCCTCGTCCGTCATCGTGATGTGGTCTGCGCCGACACTGGCCACGACTCCCCGATGCAGATGACCGTCGCTCGTGGTGACGAGGGCGGAAGAATCGGCGTCGGCGAGGTTCAACATGCGGTCGCGGAGCGTTGTCCGTCGGATGGCGGCGGCTCGTGCAGCGTGCTGTTCAGCTAACAACGTTGCGTCGAGTTGGCGTCGCAACTCGCGACTGATCCCGATGAGATCAGGGTGCCTGCCAGTCTCCACCACTATGCCTTCCCACTAGCCGTACTTGAATCCAATCACTTCCAAGTAGCAACAGGCAAGGGTGTCGCTTAGATTTTTTTCGCGACCGATCAACCGTGAGTCATGTCTGTTGACTGGTTCGGTGCCCGGTTCAGGACCGTTCCACCAGTTGCAGGGCCGGTGCGAGCCTTCTCAAGTGAACCCACGAGGAGATATCCTACGTTCACTTCCAGCATTGGGTGCGTCGCGCGAAACGAGCCGAGAGCGGACACGACTTCATCTCCGAACGCAAAACCGGGCTTGTCGGCTCTATGGCGCTCCGGGTAGGGACTCGCACGCCACCCCGTTGTTGTCGCCGTCCAGATTCCCCACGTCGCCGTAGTACGGGAAGTAGAAGTCGAACCACTCCTGAGCCTCGGCCCACGTCGCGAAGTCTGAGCAGTTCTTTGCATCGCCGGGATCCATCGGCGGCGGGGGTGTGATCGCTGTGAGGCCGAGCCCGCGAGCGAGGAACGACGCCATTTGGTCTCGAAGGACGAGATCGGTCGGACAGAAGTTCGTGTTGTCAGGCGGGTTGCAGCCTTTTGTGACACCCGCCGTGGCCAGCTTGTTGATGTCGTTCACGAAGATCGAACCTTCAGTGTCGGCGAAGAGACCACCCCCGCCATCGTCGCTGTACCCGAAGGCTCGTACGAGGAATGCGGCCATGACCTCACGGGTCACATTTGCGTCCGGACAGAACTGGTCGTTGTCGGGTGGGTTACAGCCCTTGGTGATGCCCGCGGCAGCCATTCGATTGATGTCAGTCTCGAAGACGGAGCCATTGTCGTCAGTGAAGAAATCGGTGCTGGTCCCTGGCAGGCTGAGAGCTCGGGCAAGAAACGCGGACATCTGACCTCGTGTGACCGTCGCACTCGGGCAATAGAGGTCGTTGTCCGGCGGGTTGCAGCCCTTCGTAATGCCGTCAGCTGCGATCGCTTCAATGTTGCCTTCGTGGATGTTTCCATCGTCGTCGAAGAAGGTGCCGAGTGGAGGTAAGTCTCCGGCGTACGCCACGACCGAGAGCACAGAGAACACCATGCTCGTTGCAGCGAGCATCACAATAATTGTCCTTGTTCGACTCTTCACGCCAACACCCCTTTTTGATGAGAAACCATGACCCAACTAATTGCACTCTAGGCCATTGTGTCAACACGTGATGTGTGTATACTATGTGTATGGCGCGAGTAAACGTATATCTTCCCGACGAACTAGCTTCCGCGGTGAAGGCGGCGGATCTGAATGTGTCGAAGCTCACCCAGGAGGCTCTCCGCAGCGCGCTGGCAGCCACTCGTATCGACGAGTGGCTCGATCAGATTCATTCAGTCCGTCCGCTTGGAATCGACCAGGACCACGTCGTTTCCGCAGTAGCGGCGGCCAAAGACGAACTCGAGGGTCATGGCTAAAGCAATTGTCATAGACGCTTCCTCGATGGTTGATCTCCTTGTCGGGGCATCGTCGGCAGAGGCGATCCAGAGTCGACTGCGCGGCAATGAGCTGCACGCCCCGGCACATTTCGACGCCGAGGTACTCTCGGCACTCGGACGTCTCCACCGCGGCGGACACCTCACTGTCCGCCAGGTCACCGAACGGCTTCGGCGCTTGGCTGATGCTCCAATCGAACGTCACCTTCTCGCCCCACTGCTCGCAGGAGCGTGGAAGTTGCGTCATAACCTGCGGCTGGTCGATGCGGTCTATGTCGAGCTCGCCAACCGTCTTGGCGTACCAATCGTCACGACGGATGCCGGCCTGGCCGCAACATCCCCGGTGGCCGAACATATCATCGGTGGAAGGTAGATCTCTGCGCCCTCTAGTAACTCTTTGAGTCAACGATGTTGCCGGACGGGTCGAGTATGAAGACCGTGTCGCCAGAGTTGTTCCAGATAGCTGACGACGTGAAACACCAATACAAGAGAGCGTCAGTGTTCGTACCGCAGCCGGTATGGAGACGTACGGTGTCTCCCGCCGCGAGGATGAATCCATTGGGAAAACTGTATCGGTGGGAGGCTGATTCGTCCTTCACGCCCCACCCGGTCAGATCAACTGTGGTCGAGCCGAGGTTGGCGATTTCTACCCATTCGTCGTTGAGATTGTTGTTGTCGTTCCCCTCTGCGTTATGACGGATCGCACCGACGCGGATTTCGCCCGCAGCGGTTACCCCGCAAGCGTCCGGCGCCCACATGCCTATGCCCTCGGCTTCTGCTTGTGTCTGGGCGGCGTCCATGACGGTGGCCTTCGCGGTGTCCGGCTCGTACCGGCGAGCGAGTGCCAATCCTTCCCGGACAAGGATCTCGTTGACGAACAGGTCACCCACATAGACGTATCGCAGCAGTCGGTCATACTGATCACGGTTGGAGATGTCCGATTCCAGCCGTACGGTTTGGCCCGCCACAAGCGCAGTCATGCGGGCCGTAGCGGCGGCCGCGATGCATTCACCTCCCTCGGGAGCGTTGATGCCTATCAGGCGAAGCCGCTCCTCGACCCCGTCGATGACGACGCGAATAGTGTCCCCGTCGGTGATAGAAACCACTGCGGCTAATTCACCGATGATCGGATTCGGCGGAACCGTTGTCTCCGTTGGCTCCGCGGTTGTTGTCGTTACGGTGGTGGTACCGGTGATCGCAGTGGTCGAGGTAGTCGTGGTTGAGGAATCGCCGGCGACTGTGGTAGTTGTGTTGGCTGTTAATCCGGTAGTGCTCGACTCACCTGGGGACGGCTCAGTGATCGTGGATGCGGGTGGAGTGCTCGCGACTGTGGTGGTGCCGCCGGATGTTGCTGCGCAGGCGGACATCAGATACAGAAAGACTCCGACGGCCAGAACACGTGATATCGACACCGGAACACCGACCTCCTGTTGCACGGTTGCAGTTAACTCACTGCCGCCGAGTATCGCAAGGCTGCTCATTGCCAGAAGGAGAACCGTCTAATGCTGGAGTTTCCGGCGATACTCTTCGGGCTTCTCGACGCCTGCGTAGAACACGGGTGTCCGTCG
>BDTL01000222.1 GCA_002898115.1 bacterium BMS3Bbin02
CCATGACACCAGCTCCGGAGCGAGCAGAGCAATGATCGGGGTGTTGTTGAGCACAGCAGACGAGAACAGGACCGGTGGAAGCAGTCGCACGAGCACTCTACGGATCGGAATGTCGCCGGGGAGCAGGCTGTCGATGAGCCTGCGGACACTGCTCGACCGTGCGGTGGCGCCTGCCAGTATGTAGAGAGCGGCAATCGTGAGTGGTGCCGGGTTTGAGAATCCGGCGAAGGCTTCGCCGGCATCGACAACATCAACGAGGAAGAGAACGACAACGGTGCCGAGGATGGCTAATGCAGGAGGAACAAGGTTGCGAACCAACGCTGTCAGCATGATGGTCAGCACGGCAAGCGTCACCCACGCGTCTGTTGTCATCGGCTCCCTTCCCTTCCTTGCCCCGTCAGGCTGGATCTACGCAGCTGCTTCGATCGCCTGGACCAACGCATCTGTTCCGTCGTCGAACACATTCCAGTCCTGGGGTCGAACGAAGTTGTATGCAGGATACCGCGCGAGACGCATCGCTTCATGGGGGTCCATTGGATTGACCTGGACCGAGCGACCGTTGACGAAGGTGTCGAGTCGAACGTCTAGCGGACATTCGGCGACAGAAATTGCATCACCCCAGGACGGGAACAGGAAACCACCGAGCGGCAGACTGGGAGCGGCGTCGGCGAGGTCGAGGCGCCACCGTTCACGCATACCTACGACTCCTAACCCGCGACCCTCTTTGAGGTACTCCGCAGCTCCCGGCCGAAGGTCGAGGGTTCGGGGACCCGAGAACACTTCTACGCCGTCGATAACCATCAGATCGTCGGCGCCAATCGGGAGACCGTTGATTGCGAGGCCCGCCATCAAGGTTGACTTACCTGCTTCTCGGGCGCCCACGACACCCCAGGCCTTGCCTGCGATGTGAACAATGCCGGCGTGCAGCACGGTGTGCTTGAGCCAGTCTGCAAACACCGATGCGATCGGCGCGAGATATGGATGTGCAAGTTCATCGGCCGTGAGTTCGTTCGGAACTTCAAGGATCCCGACACCCGTCGCCCGTTCCATGATGGCAGCGCCGCCACCGATGAGAGGAATCTCAACATGGTCGTCACCGGCTATCGATTCGTAGTGTTCACGGGTCAGGTCGCGTCGAACAATCTGAATAGTAGGTCGGTCCTCGGATACCGGGTTGTACAACGCCGAGTCAACGCTGTCGCCGGTGATTCTGAACCCGTATGCGCCGCGTGCAGTGGAACTCATGTGCCTACGTTCGGCTCGGTTCGGCCTCATCCGTCCCGAGAACGTCCTTCATGGAGCCTTCGGTGAGGGTCATTCCGAGGTTGAGCGGCGCCATGTTGTAGACGTAACCCATGAGCGGGGAACCAATGAGTTCAAGCCGATCCTCGAGCTCGGTTAGGTTCGATACGGAGGAGCGATGAGGGACCACGACGAGCACCTTCTCGGCAATCGACAGAATCGTCGACGCGTACGCGACTTGAAGGAGCGGAGGCGCATCGACAACGATGAGGTCGTAGTGCTCGGCGACCCGTTTGAGGAACGCTTTTGTCGCCGGTAGGCGGAAGAACTCCGGTGCGGTCGTTTCGCGCCAGCCTCGTGCAAGCAAGTGAAGGCCTGACTGTCCATCTCCCTCGATCGTTATGGCGGCGTCGCGCATCGCGCTGCCACCTTCGACGACCTCGGTAATACCCAACTCCGGTGGTGCATCGGGGAGCAGCATTGCGGTGGTTGCCTGGTTTCCGAAGTCCGCGTCGATGAGCAGCACACGTTTGCCCTCGCGGGCTGCAGCGACGGCCGTATTGACCGCGACAACGGTTTTGCCCTCGCTCACTGATGACGACGTGACGCCCAGGATCAGTCCGTGATCGGACGGGTCGGCGTTCATACGCGCATCGAGAGCGGCTGCTGCGAAGCGGAACGATTCCGCACTGGCCGAGCGTGGTGCAGCGCGCACCGGAAGGCCAGATTTGATGCCTTCATGCCGGAAGTTCGGAATCTCTGCAATGAGTGGCGCATCCAGCACTCGTTCCGGCTCGTTCTTATCAGAGAAGACCCGGTTCCTTAGAGTGAGGCTATAGGCCAACGACGCTGCGAGCACGAAACCGATAAGTCCACCGAGGACACCCATACGGGTCTCGTTGGACGGAATCTGGCGAGCGCCTTCCGCTCTCGTAGCGATGGTTACACCGTCACCGAGCAAAAGGCGGTCAATTTCGCGTGTTTCACGACGTGCTTCGAGCGCCTGAGCGCGGTCGATGAGTCGAGATTGCTCCTGGAGGAGATCCACGAGTTCCGGGTCGGTCGGTGTCAACCTCTGGATCGATGTGATCGTCGAGATCTGGCCGTTGATATCTCCCACCTGTTGGCGAAGTTCCGCCTTCAGCTCAGGGTCCGGTTCCTCAAGAATCGCGTTGTATAACGTGATGAGACGAGGCACCGAGTTCGCCAGAAACGTTTCCAGTTCTCTCGTCTGATTGTTCGGAAGAACTGTGATCTGCGCGATGCGGCGTTGGTTGTCTGCGATCTCTCCGTTGAGAACTGCGACCCGGTCATCAAGCACTTCCACAGAGTCGGCAAACGTCGTTTGGAACTCTTCTTTCAACAAATCACGGTACGCCACCACGATGGCGTTGGCGCCTGCGGTTGCCTCGAGAGGCGTGTCGCCTCTCAGGACGATGAAGACGAGGCTCGAGCCCTGGGAGTTCGACACGCTGAGTCCGGCCGCGATGTCAAAGGCCGTCAGGTCGACCCCGTCCACGGTTGAAGCAAGGATCGCGGCTCTGTCGGCTATCTCGGAGGAACGGAGGATCTCGATCTGATCGCTTACGTAGTCTGTTCGGCGAATCGCTCCGCCCGAATCGAACAGCACGGTGGCCGTTGGATCCTGGACCGACATCGTTGCTTGTGCCTCGTAGCTCTCGACGTATGTGGAGGTCGCAAAGTAGAACGCGGCGCCGACACCAAGGGCTGTCACAAACAGCACGAACCATCGATAGCGCAGGACGGCGCCCGAGACGGTCGGTTCAAGCGTACGATTTGTTTCGAAGGTTTCCATAGCCCCACATCATCGGATAGACGGCCGAACGGTAGCTGACGCGCAAATCTACGGAAAGTCAGCAATAACCGTCTCTCCTTATCGGACGGCGACCGGTACCCCTTGATACTTCTGTCGGGGTTCAGAACGGCCACCCGCAAGCCGACATTCTCTACTATTGGGGCGAACGTAACGAGGTAATCTTGGCACAGGTAGAACCGGCACTCACCGCTGTTGTGACCGGTCGCGAGATAC
>BDTL01000223.1 GCA_002898115.1 bacterium BMS3Bbin02
TCTTCGACGTTCCCGTTCCCCCGAGAAGCCGAAGGCTTCTCGCAAGCAACGGAGGCTACGACGTTGCCGTGGGCGAAGGGGGACTTGAACCCCCACGAGTTTTACCTCACAGGAACCTGAATCCTGCGCGTCTGCCAATTCCGCCACTCGCCCGTGGAGTAGCAATGGTACCACGGGCAAGATTCCGTGGATGATGTCAATCGTCCAACAGTATCGCCACGCCGGTCCGTGTGCGTCGCTAGTCTCCAATTCACCATGCGAGTATTGATGTTTGCGTACTCCCTCAGTCCCTACAAGGGATCAGAATCCGGAGCAGGTTGGGGTCTGCTCGAAGCCGTTCGGCAGTTCGCCGATGTCACGGTTTTGCACGCCACGCCGGACGCGGACGAATTGGCGCGCTACCAACAAGAGAACCCGGAATCCGGAATCACCTTTGTCCATGTCCCCTGTGCGCGATTCCCGAACCCGCTCCACAGAAGTAAGGTTGTCCGCTTCTTTGCCTACGCCCGCTGGATACCTCGGGCACGCTCAGTCGCTCAAGAGCTCATCGCTTCTGAACGATTCGATATTGTTCATCACGCCACTTGGTCGGTGTACTGGCTTCCTTCTGCCGCTCGCGGTCTGGAACTTCCTGTCGTCTGGGGTCCCGTGGGGGGCGCCGTCGTCACACCAAAGGCTCTTCGGTCGACGCTCAGCCGCAAGGGCCTCATGGCCGAGTGGTTCGACGAGGTTTCGGTGCGACTTGCGGCACTCGACCCCCGGACTCGTGCAATGTGGAAACAGGCAACTGTTGCCCTGTTCCAGAATCCAAGCACGCAGCGCCGGGTTGGGCGGGACAGCAGTCTCGATGCTCTGCTCAACCATGCTGAGTTCACCATCACACCTCCCGCCACCGCAGCCACTCCCGCCAACGAGGTCGTGTGGGTTGGCGCCATGGAGTCACGCAAGGCCCCCCTGCTCGCTGTGAGAGCAATGCGACACACCGGACCGGACGCTCGACTCGTCATCGTCGGTGACGGTCCACAGCTCGAAGCGGTGCGCGCCGAGATTGCAGAGCATGGACTCGAGGACAAGGTGCGCACCACCGGACGGGTCTCTCGCGAGACCGTGCAGACACTGATGGCAGGATCGAAGGCCACGATCTATACCGGCCTGCGGGAAGAGGGTGGGCTGGCTCTGGCCGAGGGTCTCCTGTCCGGTACACCGGTGATCGTCATCGGCAACGGCGGCCCGGTTGTACTGTGCAACGCGGCCACCGACCCCGATCGAATCGCGGTAATTGCACCGAACGACGTGGAGACCGTGGAGCAAGATCTCGCTGCGGCGATCGATCAAGCAATGGCAGCAAGTTCTACGCTGCGTACCCCCATGCTCAATATCGAGGATGCGACTGCACGCCTCCGCACCCTCTTTGTCCGCGCGATAGACTCGACCGGTATCGGGTCAATGCCCGATACTCCCAGTCCGACTCCCGAAGAGACATAAGCCAGTGTTACTTGACGCACGAGCCGCTCCAAACGGGGGTGAGATCGAGGCCGACATCTGCATCATTGGCGGCGGCATGGCCGGCATTACGATCGCCCGCGAGTTCATCGGTACCAACACGACCGTGGTCGTGCTCGAAAGCGGTCAGGTCGAAGAAACTGATGCGGCGCAGGAACTCACCGCGGGTACAAACGTCGGCGGAAAGTACTTCGACCTCACGACCACCCGTTTCCGTGTGCTCGGCGGGAGTTCACAGCGATGGGCTGGATGGTGCCGCCCAATTGATCCAATGGATTTTGAGGAGAGGCCGTGGGTGCAAAATAGCGGGTGGCCGATCTCGTTTGACGATCTCGCTCCCTATTTTTCTCGTGCCCACGAGGTGTGTCAGATCGAGAACCCCTCCTACGACTCGACTACGCCTGACGGCGGAGTACCGCCGCTCTACCAACCGCCGTTCGTTAACGACAAAGTCGCGACCGTGACCTGGACTCATAGCCCTCCGACAAAATTCGGCGCCGTGTACCGAGACAGCCTCGATGCGGCCAAGAACATAACCGTCTACCTCGGGGCGACCGTCACCAACCTCGACGGCTCTACCGAGCACCATGTCCCAAGTGTCACGGTGCACACGGACGAGTCGACGTTCACCGTAACTGCAAAGATCTTCGTTCTTACCCTTGGAGGTTTGGAAACACCCCGCCTCCTGCTCACGTCGACTGATGCAGTCCCTGCCGGTTACGGCAATCAGAACGACGTTGTGGGGCGGTACTTCATGGACCATCCGCACCTGTTAAGCGGCCATGTTCAGATCAATCGCTCTCACACCCACCGACCCGTGGTGGCATCACTCGACAGGGGCGTCCGAGGTATTAGGCAGCGCTTAGCGCTGCAACGGCCGGCGAGTGATAGGAAGTTCGCTCTCTCCGTAAGCCCCGAGATACAACGGTCTGAGAACCTGCTGAACGCGTCGATACATTTCACTGTCATCCACCACGCCAAGGGTGAGTCTGACGCCGTTAGGTCGCTGCGTCTCGTCGTCGGCAACCTTCGATCTCCGACGCGGATGATCCGCCAGATCCGCATAGGCGCAATACCTGGCGGACTCGGCATCCACATCAGAAACATCTTGAAGGGAATCCCCGAGGTTACGCGTCTGGTCATCAACAATGTGGTCCGAAAGCCACGCCGGCTTGGTCTGTTTGCCCAGGCAGAGCAGTCACCCAATCCCGACAGTCGCGTCACCGTCGATCCCAGCGATCCGGATCGGTACAACGTCCCAAGGGTCGTACTCAACTGGCAGCTCACCGATCAAGACAAGGACTCCATCAACCGAACCCAGCAGCTACTCTCGGATCACCTCGTCGCTGTTGGTATCGGCAGAGTGGAACCAGAGCCTTGGATCGCATCAGACAACTGGGGCGCCAATCTCGAGGGCGGTCACCATCACATGGGAACTGCCCGCATGGGAACCGATCCCTCCGTGAGCGTCGTAGACCAGAACGGTCGCATCCATGGGAGCGACAACGTCTACATCGGAGATTCCAGCGTGTTCCCCACCGGCGGGTTTTCGAACCCCGGGCTGACGATGGTCGCGATGGCGCTGCGTCTCGCCGACCACCTCAAGACGTTGTAACTGCTCGGCTGGGCAAGAGAAAGGGGAGGCGGACCTGTGTCGCCGCCTCCCCAATCGAGTCTCAGATAACGAACTGCGCCTACAGCCGTCCCCGCTGCCGCATGTAGTACCCGAGGGTTTCGGTCAAGGTCTGACGGAGGGACACCTTGGGCTCCCACCCAATCGACCGGAGCTTCGAGATATCCGGAGGAACGCGGGTGGTGTCTTCGTAACCCTTGCCATAGAACTTCTCGGCGTCAACGACCTCGAGATAGGCACCGGAAGGCTTGCCCGTGAGTTCTTCGGAGATCTCAAGCATGAGTTCGGCGAGACCTTTGATGGAGGTGTCGTTGCCCGGGTTCCCGTAGTGGTAGATCTGGTTGTGTGCTTCAGGACTGTCAAGCACGGTCGCGAACGCGGAGCTGGCATCCTGCACTGCGGTAAACGAACGGCGCTGGAGGCCGCCGTCAACGAGATACATCGGGCCGGCTTCCAGGAGGGCCGAAACAAAGTGCGCGACAACCCGCGGGCCACCCATGGTTCCACTCTCAACCAGGTAGTCGAGACGTGGACCGATCGCGTTGAACGGTCGGATAATCGAATAGTCGAGTTCGTCGCGAAGCG
>BDTL01000224.1 GCA_002898115.1 bacterium BMS3Bbin02
CCCTTTCGTTCTCACAACGCTATGACGCAGCAGGCAAAGCTGAGGTTCCCTACCAGCGAACGATCAACACGCGAAAGTCACCAAGACCCCGCGGATGCAGCACCGTCTCGACATCAACACGCTCGGACCTTACCCGCATTTGACCCATGACGTCACCCTCTCGCGCAAGAGCAAGCTCGGTTCGCCGCAGGCCGGACACGACATCGCGTAACCCGAGTGAGGACAGGAAGTCATCCTGGCGAAGCAGCTCCGCCTCGGCTCCGAGACCGGCGGCTTCGTCAAGCAGCGCCGAAAAGTCGACATCGACGGTGATGTCGCTCCTTCCGGGGTCAAGGAACGGGTGGGGACCAAGATGGTGTCCCCGGTAGGTTCGAAGCGTTCCCGTCGTCCGACGGGTCTCAAGCTCCTCAGTTGTGCCGCCGTAGTCAATAATGACAGCCGTCCCGGCGGGTGACAGCCCGATCAGTTCCCGCAACCAGGTTTGGGCGCCGAGCTGAACCTCGACCTGTGATCCGATCGGGACCGACGGAGTGTGGCGCTCTACCCATTCCTCTACGTCAGGTCGCGGGATCTCATGCACAAACCCGAATTCGTTGCCGGACCACCCAACGCGTTGTTCGACCCAGCCCTCGTCCGCACGGATCACGAGTGCGACGGGAATATTGTCCACCAGTTCGTTTGCCACAGTGATCCTGTGTTGGGCGGCCGGAAGCTCGTCAATACTCTCCACCACCCGGTCGCTACCGAGTAGTTCACGGAGCTGTCGCCTCGCAACCTCACTGCTCTCGACCGCATAGAAGTCAGCACCTGTCACTTCAGATCGCATCGCATCCGTGAGCGACCCGGACCCCGCACCGACTTCAACAACCTGGGACCGAGTGCCTGCGCGGATCGACTCACCTTTGACGTATCGGCCGATGGCGGCCCCAAAGTGTGCCGTGACCTCCGGACTGGTGACGAAGTCCCCGCCGTAGGAAGACCGAACATCGGCCGCGGCGCTGAAGAACCCCTCCTCAGCGTCGTAGAGACACATCGCCTGGTATTCATCAAAGGGAAGCGGTCCCTGGTCTTCGATACGAGCAATGAGGCGCTGCTTGAGGTCGGTCATGTCACATCTCGAAACAAACCCAACGATCTGGTAGCCAGGTCGACATTGTCAGTCATGTCGGGTGCCCAAGCGGCAGCAAGGCCTACGGAGGGTACGGGATGGGCGTCGGGGACGGTCATGCGCCCAGCTTATCCGAGCGGACTCCTACAGCCCGCTGGAGAGACTGCTCGCAAATTCGGAGAGGCTGGTGACGAGTGATGGGAACACGCCGAACGCTATCGTCCCCGCAAACGTGAGACCAAGAGCGAGCACCAGCGGCGGCGCCACCTTTGAGTCGCTCTTCATGGCGTCCGACACAGTGTCCGGCACCGCATCAAACCAGGCGCTCTTGACTACCTTGCCGTAGTACGCAAAGGCCACCACGGCATTCACCGCGGCGATAACCGCGAGTGCAAGACCCCACCCGGATCCAGAGCCGATGGCACTGTTAAACATGACGAGTTTGGCGAACCATCCGGCAACCGGCGGGATCCCGGCAAGGCTGAAGAAAAAGATCGCTAGTAGTCCGGCAAGCCCGGGAGCGTACAGTCCGAGTCCGGCAAGGTCCTTGATCTCACCTGACTTGATCCGGTTTGAGATCGCAATGATTGTCGCAAACGCTCCAAGGTTCATCGCGGCGTAAATCACTATGTAGGTAACAGTCGCGAAGAAGGCCTTCTCGAGTACGTCCGGAGTGGCATCTACCGCAACGAGCGCTCCAAACGGCACCAGCATGAACCCGCCCTGAGCAATCGACGAGTAGCCGAGCATACGCACGATGTTGGTTTGTTTGATCGCGACAACGTTGCCAAGGGTCATGGAGGTCGCGGCAAGAATCCAGATCAAGGCTGCCCAGAGTCCCCGTGTCGTGCCGAAGGCGACGTAAGCAACAGTCAACAGTCCGACAAACCCGGCAGCTTTCGAGCCAACCGCCAAATATGCGGTGACCGGTGTCGGCGCCCCCTCGTAAGTGTCAGGGGTCCAAAAATGGAACGGTGCCGCAGAGACCTTGAACGCGAACCCGAGGATCGTGAAGATCACTCCGATCGTGAGCAGCGGCGACTCTCCGCGGACCGCGATTGCCGCGGCGATGTCGGCGAAACGCAACTGGCCGGTGACTCCGTAGACCAGCGAAACTCCAAACAGCAGGATCGCCGCGGAGATCACCCCGATGATGAAGTACTTCAGGGCTGCTTCGTTCGACCGGTCATCACCTTTGCGCCAACCGGCCATCAAGAAGGTAGGACCGGTGACCAGTTCAAGAGCGACAAACATCGAGATGAAGTCCCGGCTCGACGCCATCACGACTGCTCCCAGGACGGAGGCGAGCAACAAGAAGTAGTACTCACCCTGCCAGAACCGGCCACCTTCGAGGTATCCGACAGACATCAGCAAGACGACGAGCGCGACCACCAGGAACAGACCCTTGAGGACCAGCGCAAACGAGTCAACCACGTACGTCCCGGAAAACATGCTGCGGACTCCGGTCGACTCGCAGAACTCAAGCGAGTCACAAAACGACAGCGTAAGCAGCGGCACAAGGGCTGCTGCGGTGCCGAGAATCCCGACTACCGCCGACCAGTACTTCTTCACAGGGAGAAGATCGGTGACCAGCACCAATATGACGGTGCCGGCGAGGATTATCTCGGGAAGAAGCGCGTGGTAGTCGAGGTTCACTGCTCTAGCCTCCGAAGGCGTTCTTGATCAGCTCGACGACGGCGTCGTTGGTTGCTCCAGTCACGATGCGCGGGTACACGCCGATGGCGATGATTGAAATCACAAGCGGTACCCAGGCCATCATCTCCCACTTGTCGACATCGTGAAGATCGACGTCGTCCCAGGACTCGCGCGGCTCGCCGAAGTTCACTTTCTGCATCATCCACAGGAGATAACCGGCCGTGAGGACGGTTCCGATCGCACCGATGACCATCAGCGTCCTGAACAGTCCGACATTGAGGGCAGGGTTCGGATTGAAAGCAGCCAGCAGCGACATGAACTCGCCCCAGAACCCGGCGAGCCCGGGGAGACCCAGTGACGCCATGGCGGACAACCCGAGTATCGCTCCCATGATCGGCATCAACTTCTGGTTGCCACCGAGACGTGACATTTCACGCGTGTGATAGCGGTGGCTCATCGAGCCCGCAATAAAGAACATCAGGCCCGTGATAACACCATGGGCGACCATACCGATGATGGCGGCGTTAAAGCCGATGTCTGTCATGGTGGCGATGCCGAGCATCACAAAACCCATGTGTCCGACCGATGAGAACGCGATCAGACGTTTCATATCGGTCTGCGCAAGACACGCGAACGACGCGTAGATGATGCCGATCACCGCAAGAATACCAATCGCCGGCGCCCAATTGAGAGCTTCCTGCGGAAGGATCGGGATGCTGATCCGGATGAACGCGTACGTGCCGAGCTTCAGCAGCACGGCAGCCAGCAGGACGGAACCAACCGTCGGTGCCGCTGTGTGTGCATCGGGAAGCCAGGTGTGGAACGGAAAGATCGGAACCTTGACGGCGAAACCGAGCGCTAGCGCTGCGAACACCCAGAAGGCGAACGATCCCGTGAACAGGTCGCTACGCGCCGCGAGTTCGATCATGTCGAATGTGCGGTCACCGGCGGGACCCGACCGGAAGTAGAGGGCGATGAACCCGAGCAGCATGAACGCCGATCCGAACAGGGTAAACAGGAAAAACTTGATGGACGCATAGAGCCGCATCTCCGTCACCTTGCCGATGACGGGAATCCGCACCTCTGTGCGGTCGCCCCAGATACCGATCATGAAGTACATCGGTAACAACACAATCTCGAAGAACACGAAGAACAAAATGAGGTCGAGTGCAACGAACGTCCCGACCATCCCGGTCAAGAGCACAAGAATCAACATCGAGAACATCTTGGGATTGCGTGGTTCGGGCCAATGGTCCCACGAATACACAATCGCCAATACCGTTATGAAGGTCGAAAGCACGATCATGGGCAGCGAAATACCATCCACGCCGACCGTGTAGTTCGACCCGATCGCCGCGATCCATTCTCGACTTGTCCCAAACTGGATCTTCTCGCTTGCGCCGTAGTCAAACTGAATGGCCAACACGATTGACAGGCCAAACGTGACCAAGGCAAATCCCAGTGCAACGACCTTCTGTAATTCCTCACGTGCCTTTGGCACGGCAAGAACCGCAACGGCGCCGACTAGCGGCAAGAAGACGATGAGGCTTAAACCCCAGCCGCTCTCAAACCAACCCATGTTCTACGTTCCTCCTGTCAGAAGATGATGAATCCAGCAACGAGAACAACCGTTCCCGCGAAAATCATGACTGCGTACTGCTGCACTCGACCCGACTGGAGCAGGCGCAGCACACTACCGCCCGCCCCCGTTGCAGCCGCCGATGCGATGATCGCACTATCGAGGCCGCTCTGATCAAACCTATAGACGTACTTTCCAACAAACTTAGCTAGCGCACCGGCGCCGTTCACAAACAGGTCGATAACGTGGCCGTTGAACCAATCCACGGCGCGCGCCACCGGCCCGCGCAGCGGACGCACGATGCCGTCCATGTAGAGGTCGTCGATGTAATACTTGCGTTCCAACAGCGGATACAGCAACGGAATCCTGAACTTGTCGCGGGCCGCCTGGGTCTCAGCATCCTTGCTCCACAGTACATAGCCGATCAGTATGCCGAGGAGGGCGGCCGAGAGACCGGCCGCGGCCATGCCGAAGTTGATCGCCTTGGGGTGGTAATCGCCCATCACCGTGAACCTCACTGCCGTGAGTTCGGTGAACCAGGATGAGAATCCGGGCATGTTGATGAGCCCGGCGACCAACGAGAAGCCGGCAAGGACCACCAACGGAACCGTGATCATCTTTGGCGACTCATGCGGCGTGCCGTGGCCCTTGAACTCCCCGAAGAACGTGAGGTACACCGCTCGGGACATATACAACGCAGTGATGAACGCACCGGCGATCCCGAGATACAACGCAAAGTTGGCCGCACCGCCACTCGCCTTACCAAACGCAACCAGGATCTCGTCCTTGGACCAGAACCCGGCGAGGGGGAAAATGCCTGCGAGCGCTAACGATCCAATGACGAACGTCTTGTAGGTCGTCGGCATGTATTTACGCAGGCCACCCATGTCGGTCATCTCGTTGGAGTGCACTGAGTGGATCACCGAGCCGGCGGCCAGGAACAACAGTCCCTTGAAAAACGCGTGGGTGAAAAGGTGGAACAGGGCCGCCGTGTACGCGCCGGCGCCCATGGCGGCGACCATGTACCCGAGCTGGCTCAGAGTGGAATACGCCAATACTTTCTTGAGGTCAGTTTGGACGAGCGCGATCAGCCCCGTCAGAAACAGTGTGAGCGCACCGACAATCATGATGATCGGACGCACGTCGACGGCGTACCCCTCGACGAAGTACAGCGGGAAGGTCCGCCCAAGGAGATACACGCCCGCGGTGACCATCGTGGCGGCGTGCATGAGTGCCGAAACCGGAGTCGGACCGGCCATGGCATCAGGCAGCCACACGTGCAACGGGAACTGCGCAGATTTACCCATGGCAGCAATGAAGAGGGCGAGCCCACCGAGGAAAGCGAACTTCTTCAGGAGGTCATTCTCTCCAGCGGCGACCTGGGCGAGGATCTCCGAAAACCGGAATGTACCGGCGGTGGTGCCAATGATGATCACACCGAGGAAGAGCCCGACGTCGGCGACCTTGTTGACTAGGAACGCCTTGATCGCCGCAGACGAGTTGTCATGGTCTTCCCAATAGTGCCCGATCAGCAGGTATGAGGCAACGCCGACAAGCTCCCAACCAACGATGAGTTGGATGAGGTTCGGCGCTGCGACGAGGACCAGCATTCCCCCGGCGAACAGGCTGAACGACGCGAAAAACCATGTAAATCGAATGTCGCCGGCCATGTATGACTTTGCGTAGATGAACACCAGCGAGCCGACCACCCCGACAACGAAGTACATCATGGAGGAGAGGCCGTCGACCATCCATCCCCACTCGAGGACGATCGGGCCGAATTCGCCCATTGAGATCGCTCCCTCGTACGTGATCTCGCCGTTCATCGTCGCGAACGCGAGGAGAATCCCGTAGAGCCCCACAAAACCCATGGCGCCCATGGCGAGTTCCCACCCCTTGTGTGGCAGCCGGCGGCCGAAGAAGACGATCGCAAACGCCGCCACCATCGGAACGACTGGAATCAGCCAGGCTAACGATGCCAGCAAACCGCCATCGTTGATCTCGCCCAGTTCCTCGGTGGCGAGGATGAGCTGATTGGCGTTCGTCGCAAGAAAAGTAAGCATCGGTACTACAGCTTCATCAAATCAAGCTCATCGACGTTTGCCGATGATCGGTTACGGAAGATGAGGAGAATGATTGCAAGACCGATCCCCACTTCGGCGGCGGCGATCGCAATCACGAACAGCGAGAAGATCTGGCCGGCAGCGAGCTCATCGCGGAACGCCCGGTCAAAGACCACCAGGTTCAAGTTGACGGCGCCCAGCATGAGCTCAACCGACAACAGCACCATGACGGCGTTGCGCCGTGACAGTACCCCGTAGACACCCAGCGCAAACACCGCGGCACCAAGTATGAGGAACTGATTCACAATCATTCGTCCGCCTCCTCGGGATCCTGACGGGCCAAAACAATGCCACCAATAAGGGCGGCGAGCAGCAGAAACGACATGACTTCGAACGGGATCACATAGTTCGTGAACATGGAAATCCCTATGTCTGCCGTGCGAGTGGGTCCGTCGACCGCAGCAAACTCGACGGCCTCAAAGGCATCGAGAAATGCCCATCCGATAAGCGCGAACAGGGAACCGGCAACGATGGCTGCCGTGACCTTGACACTCGTCGGGTGACTGAGGTCGATCTCATATCCGAGTGGAGCTCTGGTGATCATGATGCCGAAGAGGAACAGAACGATGACCGCACCGATGTACACCATCACCAATGTCCAGGCCACAAACTCGGCGCCGAGTAAGAGGAACAGTCCCGCCAACGATCCCAGCGTGAGGACAAGGCCGAGGGCGGCGTGGATGACGTTGCGACTGTGCACGACCAGGATGGCCCCGGCGAGTGTCCCAAACGCAAGGACCGCAAACACCCAGTTCTCCAACTGCCCAATCCAATCACCGAAGCTCATGATGCCTCCAGTGCGGGAGGAGTCGGAACGGTATCAAGCCATTCGGTGAGCCTGTCCTTGTCATGCAGAAGATCAGAGATCTTGAGCTCCGAGTACTCGTACTCCGGTGTCCAGAAGAGAGCATCAAACGGACATACCTCGACGCAAATGCCGCAGTACATGCATAGTGCGTAGTCAATATCAAAGCGGTCAAGCTTGGCACGCGTCTTGACACGCCCACCGGGTTTGTCGGGTTGAATCTCTTCCTTGTGGGCCTCAATGTAGATACACCAATCGGGGCATTCGCGGGCGCACAACATGCAGCTCGTACACGCATCCGTGTCGAGAGCGATAACCCCGCGGGCTCGCTCGGTCGGGCGTTCCTTGACGAGAGGGTAGTTCACGGTCGGGGTGCGCTTGAACAGCGTCACCAGCGTGATTCCCATACCCTTGAAGATTCCCTTCAGAGGGAATCCGGGTATCGTGGATGCCATTAGAACACCACCTTGAAGGTCGCGGTGATTGCGATATTCAACAGGGCGGCGGGGATCAGCCAGCGCCACGCAAGGGACTGGAGTTGATCCTCACGAAAACGCGGAAGTGTCCACCGCAGCCAGATAAACACGAAGGACAAAAGGAACACCTTCGAGATGAAGATCACCGGTCCGAGAACCTCAATGGCGGTGCTCGACAAACCGGGGAGCTGATACCCGCCGAGATAGAAGGCCGTTGCCAGCGCGCTCATCGACAACATGCCCGCGTATTCGGCGAGAAAGAACATCGTGAAGCGAATGGACGAGTACTCGGTGACAAACCCCATCGTGAGCTCGGATTCAGCGATCGGCATGTCGAACGGGATTCGGCTCAACTCGGCGATCGATGCGATGAAGAAGATGGCGAATCCAATGATCTGCCCGGTGAGGATGTATGGCAGGGCAACATTGAGTTCGCCGATCGTAAAGACCGGGACTGCTTGAGCCTCGATGATTCCGGAGATCGACAGGGTGCCCGCCTGGATTGCTACAGCAACGACGGCGAGAACCAGCGGCAGTTCGTAGGCGATCAGCTGAGCCGCAGCGCGCAGTCCTCCGATGAGAGAGTATTTGTTATTCGATGACCAACCGGCCATCAGCACCCCGAGTGTCGTGAGCGACGAAATCGCGAGAGCGTAGAACGCGCCGAGGTCCAGGTCCCGGGCGACAAACCGTGGCGAGAGCGGGAGTACGACGAACACACCGACAGTGCCCATCAACACAACGTATGGTGCCAACTTGTACACGCGCTCGTCAGCACCATCGGGGACAAGATCTTCCTTTTGCATGAATTTCAAGCCGTCAGCTAGCGGTTGCGCCCAACCGAATCGACCTCCTGCAAAATATGGGCCCATGCGGTTCTGCATGTGGGCGCCGATTTTGAGCTCAGCGAAAATGACCACCAGGGCACCACCGATCATGAGCCCGAGAACAGCCAGCACCTTGATCGTCAGAAGAACTGCGAAACTCATCGGTCCACGTCCCCCAGGACGAAGTCAAGGCTTCCCAGAATCGCGACAAGGTCCGGCATGAGAGCGCCGTCCATGAGTTCGGGCAGAACAGCCAGGTTCGAATATGAGGCGGTGCGAATCTTCACTCGATACGGAATGCGGCCGCCCTCGGACACGATGTAGTACCCCATCTCACCCTTCGGGTTTTCGCCGCGGACGTAGATCTCACCCGCCGGAACCTTCAGAATTCGAGGAACTTTGGAGCGCAACGGCCCACCGGGAAGATCGTTGACGGCTTGCTCAATGATGTTGAGAGACTCGCGAATCTCCGCGAGACGAACCGCATACCGGGCGTAACAATCACCGTCGGTCTCAGTCGGGATCACAAAATCGAACTTGTCGTACGGCAAGTAATTTTCGTGTTTGCGTACATCGAACCCGACACCACTTGCACGAGCATTCGGACCGGAAATGCCGTATTGGTGGACCTGCTCCGCGGTGATGAAGCCAACACCCTTCGTGCGAGCCAGGAAAACCTCGTTACCCGAAACCAGGTCATCGAACGTGATGCACGTGCCACGGAGTCTCTCCACCATCGCGTTCGTCGCGGCAATGAATCCTGCGGGCAGGTCCTGACTTTGCTTCTTGGTGGTGCTGCCCCCACCGGCCACCGGCTTCACACCGCCGACACGGTTGAAGTTCGGGTGGAACCGGCCACCGGTAACACCCTCGATCAGTTCGAGAACGTATTCACGGTCACGCACGGCGTACATGAGCGGTGTCGAAGCGCCGAGCTCCAGTGGGAAGGATGACAAAAAGAGAAGGTGCGCCGAGACTCGAGTCATCTCGGTAAGGATCACCCGGATGTACTGTGCGCGCTCGGGAGCCTCGATGTCCGTGAGCCTTTCGACCGCAACGACAAACGGAACCTCGTTGGCGTATCCCGCGGTCCAGTCGATTCGATTGATCAGCGTGATGATCTGAGCGTAGTTGCGAACCTCAACCAGCTTCTCATACCCGCGGTGCATGTAGCCGATGACCGGCTCAAGCGAGCTGACGCGCTCACCATCGACCCTGGCGACAAGCCTCAGCACTCCGTGTGTTGACGGGTGCTGAGGACCGATGTTCAGCGTCATCCCCGGAGTATCGAGCTCCACCGACACCGCGGCGTCGGAGATGTGGACAGTTCCACCCTGGTCAGCTGCGGTCATTCGCTCGCCCCGGCTTCGGCTTCGACGTTCGTCGTTGACGGCTTGTCTTCAACATCAACGGTCCCGGGCCACGGTTTGATCTCGCGGGCGAGCAACGGATAATTCTTGCGCAGGGGATGTCCTTCAAACGCATCCGGTAGATACAGTTTCTTGAGGTTGGTATTGCCGACAAAATCGATGCCGAACATCTCGGCGGCTTCACGCTCATGCCACGCGGCGCCTGCGAAGATCCCGGTAAGGGTGTCGATCGAGGCATCGTCCTTCGAGACGGACGTGATGATGTGGACGGCGTCGGCATTCGCGGTGCTAGAGAGACGACACAACATCTCGTAACGTTCGTCGACACTGTCACCCGCGATGCCCTCACCGACCTCGACCTCGTTCGCCCAGTCGATCGCAGAGAGGAACGAGAAAAACCTCAAACCTGTGGAGGCGGCGGCCTGGACTGCGCTTACCCAGTCGGAGCGGGCGACCATGAGTCGGACGGTGCCATGGTCCGCGGTCCAACTGCTAGCGCCGACCGCTTCCGCCACCGATGCGGCGTAGTCGGCGAGTGCGTTGTGGTCGGTGCCGTCCACTGCGGCCTCAGACTGGCTGTCGGTCACGCGCACTCCACTTCTCACGCATGTTTTCGTTGCGGATCTTCTCCTGCAACACGACGATGCCTTCCATGAGCGCCTCGGGACGCGGTGGGCAACCGGGAATGTACACATCCACGGGGATGACCTGGTCGACACCCTTGGTCACCGAATAGGAATCCCAGTACGGGCCACCACAGTTCGAACACGAGCCCATGGAGATCACGTACTTCGGATCGGGCATCTGTTCCCACAGTCTCCGAATGGAAGGGGCCATCTTGTCCGTCACCGTGCCGGCGACCACCATGAGGTCGGCCTGACGGGGTGAGGCGGGCAACGGGATAATGCCGAGCCGCATGAAGTCGTAACGGGGTGCGGACGCAGCCAACATCTCAACCGCACAACATGCCAGTCCGAACTGGAAGAAGTAGAGCGAGTACGCACGAGACCAGTTGAGAAGCCATGAGACGGGTTTTGGCATGTCGAACTTGTCGACTATTCCCACTTCAGGACTCCCTTGCGCACGGCGTAAACAAGGCCCAACACGAGAATGCCGATGAAGATAAACATCTCGATGAGGATAAGGACACCAAACCCGGCGTTCGCAAAGGTCTCGAGGTTCACCGCCCACGGGAAAATGAAGATCGCTTCGACATCAAAGATGAGGAACAGCAGCGCGAAAATATAGTACCGGACGTGGGACTGACTCCACCCTGAACCGATAGGCTCGATACCGCACTCGTACACCTGGCTCTTGAGTTTGGTCGGGTTGTTGGGTTGCAGCATCCTGGCGGCAAACACGCCTCCGCCGACGACAACAGCACCTATTAACAAAAAGACTGCAACGGTGACGTAGTCCCCGAAGTAGTTTGACACTCTCTCATCCCTCAGTTCGGCGGTGGTACCGGTCGAAAGGTCTTCTCCGAAGAGCGAGTATAGGTAGCGAAACGCGCGGCCCAAAGTCAGAAGGACTCGTGTCGTCCGACGACGCGCCGGAGACTGCCGGGGATGGGAGATTCAAACCCCGATCCTTGGTACGCCCGCGAGATCGGTAGATCACTCAGGCGATACCCGTGGGTTGCTGCAGGATCCGCACCCGCGTTCGCGGCGACCCAGTGCCGGAACACCAACCGTGGGTGCCGATCAACGCGTGCGCCGGTACATCTGGCCAGGCGTCGCACCACGGTCATTGTTTCGCGCCAACATGGCCCCAACGGACGACATCTTCGGCCGTCTGGATCAACGTCTCTTCGATATCACGGAATTCCATCCCGAGATCAGCGGCGATCTTCGATGTATCCAGCCGGATAGTACGCCCGAGCGTGGATTCGAGAAACGAACGCGTTCCTGGAGGTTGAAACCGTGCAAGTTGTCTCGTAACGAAGATGCCCATCGCGGACGTGAGATTCAGTTTTGGGAGCTTGTACCCACTGAACCCGTTCTCCCTCAGGATCTCGACTGACCGCGCCATTGGCAGGACACTCGCCGAGCAGATGTAACGCCCGGATGCAGATGGTGTTTCTGCGGCTCGACAGTGCGCTTCCGCGACGTCGCGGACATCGACCGATGGATAGGCAAGGGCGAGTATTGCTGGATACACGCCGCCGTTGAGAAGGTCAACGGTGGTCCGGTTCGTCGTGTTGATCGATGGGACCAGGGAAGGTCCGAGAACGGCAGACGGATTGATAACCACAATGTCAAAGGAAGGCGACCGGGACTCGACGAAATCCCACGCAGCCCGTTCCGCCAGAGTCTTGCTGTAGTAGTAGGGATTTCGAGTAAGTGAGGAGAGTTCGTTCCAATCGGCCTCGGTATACATCCGATCTTCGAACTCATCGCTGATCGCGGCGATGGACGATGTTTGCACAACCCGCTTCACGCCGGCGGCGTCCGCTGCATTCAGGACGTTGAGCGTGCCTGTGAGAGCAGGATCGACGAGATCCCGCTGTGCATCATCGACATCAATGGCATATGGGCTGGCGACGTGCATGACGACATCACACCCGCCGAAGGCATCCACAAAGCCAGCAGGTTCCATCAAATCCGCTGCAAACAATTCCAGTCGATCGTCCGCTCCATCAAGCTGCTTGAGCGAATCCGTCTTCGTAACATCTGCCAGATCGCGCACTGTACCGTGGACCGCGTATCCTCGATCGAGGAGGGCACGGACGACTTCAGATCCAATGAAGCCGCTGGCTCCGGTAACGGCAACTCGCATGGTGGGACCTCCTCCACATAGGACACGCGAGACGACTCCCCGAGCTGCTCTGTGCGACCCGTTGGTCAGCCGAGCCCGGGTACCGCTGTCCGGGTACACCATGTGCCGCGATCAATGGATCGGTCAGTATGGCACAGGACGTGGGGTCGATTCACATGCCCCGGGAATCGTGCTGACCTCGATTGTCATGACAGCGCGTCCCCATCGTTCGCCGAGGGCGTAATCGGATGTGCCGTGAACCTCATGCCTCGCTGAGTCTCGAGGAGGCCTCGCCACCGCTAGCGTGGCATCTGCAAGAACCTCAGGTCATCAGCAGTCACCCGAAAGCAGGGGTACATGTCCCCGGAAACGGCCCCAGTACATTTCGTCCCGCCACGATATGACGGCGCGTCGTTGCCGAACCTCGTCGCGACGTTGGAGGAACGTCTTGTGGGTGAATCACCGTATCCGGTTCTGTCAGCTGAGATAGCTAGCCGGATCCCGCACGGCAAGACATACGTGTTGGTTGTCATGGATGGATTGGGCGCACACCAACTCAACCACTCGGCCGCTGCGGACGTCGCCGCCCATAGCGTCGCGACGCTCGACGCTCCGTTCCCAACAACGACAACGGTAAGTCTCGCGTGTCTTGCCACCGCACAGCCACCCAGCCAGCATGGCCTCCTGGGATACACCATGCACCTCCCCGATCATGACATGGTTGTGAATACGATCCGGTGGACAACACTCCGGGGCCAGGCCACGGATATCGCTACCGATGACTTCCTGCCCGGCCCCAACACCTGGGAGCGGATTCGTGCAGGCGGTTCAGAGGCGATCACGGTGCAGCCGGGGCACTTTGCAGGGTCCGGCCTGTCGCGTCTTCTCTACCGAGGCTGTCGGTTCGAACCGGCCCAATCGGACCAAGAGCTGATCGAAGCAACAATGCAACTCGCGGTCGAACCGGACCGTCTGATCGTGGTCTATGTTCCGCACGTCGATTTCGCCGCACATGTGCACGGTCAAGACCATCCAGAGTACGCCGCCGCTCTCAGGACCGTCGCGACGATCTGGTCGACCCTGGCGGCTCGCCTTCCCCATACAGTCACCTTGCTGGGTACCGCCGACCACGGACATATCGATTTTCCTCGCAACCGCCAATTCAGAATTGACGCTGCCGACCACAAGGACAGGATCTTCTACGGAGATGGGCGCGCCATGATGGTCAAGGGCGACGGGGCACAACTGGCAACCCGTGTACCGGCGACCTGGATCCCCATCTCCGAAATGGTCGACCTCTGGGGACCCGGACCGCGTCATCCACTTTTCACAGACCGCGCTCCCGATGGTGTGCTCTTTGCCGACGATGGTTGGCTACTCCTGCACCGCCACGCCAACGATCGTCTGATCGGAAACCACGGCGGGATGACGCCCGAGGAAGTGGGTGTTCCCCTCCTCGTGCGCCCGACCACCTAACCGGCTCCGGTGTATACGGCGCTTCTTGGACACCGACACGTGACAAGCAGTCACTTCTTGGCGGCGAGCCGTTCTAGATCGGCCCGCATGCGATCGGCCGTAGCAGACCATGTGAACTCCGCCTCAACCATCACCCGACCAGCGGCTCCCA
>BDTL01000225.1 GCA_002898115.1 bacterium BMS3Bbin02
CGAGAACGCTATGCACCATTGTCCCGAACGTTGCGTACGGCGATACGGAATCGCCGATATGGAGGCGTCTTTCGAGGGCGTACCGACGTGGACACTGTGCGTAGGACTCTCCCTGGGAAGGTGAGAGCATGACGGGACGCGGGACGACACCCGTGTCGGGTCCACGGTCACGCATGCCTGCGAAGTCGGCGACCTTCCTGAGGTTCCAGTGTGTGCCCCTCGCAAGTAATGTGAGAGCACCCCGACGCTCGGCCTCCGCAAGGCCCGGGTCCGAGGCCTTGCGGCGCAACCACGCCTCGGCTTCGCTCGGCGTGAGCGGGAGGCGATCGGTAGTTCCGAACGCGACGGCTTCGATTACTGCGTCATCACCTGCAACGAGTGGCAGGAATCGTGACGGAACGCCTGTACCGATCAGCTCCCCGGCCGACGTTGCCGTCCAGATGACAGCGCTGCGGGCCCGCGTCATCGCGGTATATGCAAGGCGGCGCTCCTCCTGGAGGCGGAAGAGACGGTAGCCAGCCGTGTCTTTTGGTAGGTGTGCAAGCAGGTGACGAACCCCGAGGTACGAGTCGCGTGGGCGCAGATCGGGGAACACGCCTTCGACCGCGTCCGCTATGAACACAACCTCGAATTCGAGCCCCTTCGCCTGGTGCAACGTCGCAACTACGACGCGGTCCTCGGCCGGAGCTTGGTAGGAGAGCAGCGGTTGGGCTTCGAAGTCCTCGTTGTCGACAAGGTCCCGGTAATCGAGGAGTGTCGATGCCGGATTACGCTCGTTCCACCGGCTGAGGACCTGACTAAACGACGTCCAGGCGGCCCGCTCCGACCCCCGGCTTGGGTCGGACACAAGTCGTTGGATGGATGGCAGATTGGACCAAATGTGCCACAGGCCGTCCGCTGCGGGCATGTCCGTTGCCCAGCTAGTCTCGGCGAGAAGTGCTCCCAGGGGCTCTCCGTCAGAATTCCGCTCGGCAATGACAGTTGCAATCGGGACGCCGGTACAAGCTGCGACTCTCTCAATCTCTCGGACTTCTCCGATCGTCGCCTCGACCATCGGACCCGCAAGGACGCGCCTGATCGAGCGGAGACCCTCGATGCCCCCGTCGGTGGCGGCGGTTAAGAGATCGAGAACGAATCTCACCGCCGGTTGGTCGGCAAGGCGACTGTCCGGGATGTCGTGAGCGATGCCGCGGCGCTCGAGAACGCGCGAAAATTCGCGGAGGAACCGTTGTTTCGATCGAACGAACACGCCGATCTGGCTGAGCGGAATCTTCTGCTCCAGGTGGAGACGGTGGATCTCGCGGGCGATCCACTCGGCCTCCCGGGTCTCTTGCTCAAAGACGAGACACTCGACCCGCCCGCCTGCGCGGGCCGGCATCACCGGACCGGCGAGTCCCTCAACTTCGTGGGCTGTCACACGTTCGGCCGCGGCCAGGACGTTCGCGGACACCCGGAACGAGGTAGTCAAAGTGTGTTGTGTATACCCGGACGTACCGGTGGCCGTACCCGTTGGCGCGTTCGAGAAGTCGTCTCCGAAGCTCGAAACATGGCGAGCGGTGGCACCCCGAAACGAGAAAATGGATTGGTATGGATCGGCAACGACAGTCAGGTGCTCGGTTCGCTTCGTTAACGATTGCAGGAGTCCGACCTGGGCGCGGGTCGTGTCCTGATACTCGTCGACAAGGATGTAGTCGGCGAACGGTGCCTGGAGAGGGTCCGAGCGAAGTACGCCGACAGCGCTCGCGATAACGAGCGAATAGTCGACCTTTCCGGCCGCAACGAGATGATCGCGGTAGCGCCGCATGAATGCGGGTATGGGGTCCCAATCTTGGCGGTTGACAGCAAGGTGCTCGATGTCATCCGCGTTGAGGAGTTGCTCCCACGCACGCAGCACGAAGTCAGTGATCTCTCTTGCAAACGTCGCCGACCCGAGCAACCCACGAACCGACACCGGCCAGTCGCCGGCAGATTCTGTGCCCAACAGCGTGCGGATCAACGCGGTTTGCTCGGGCCCGGTCAGCAGCACCGGAGGTGAGGTCCACCCGGCTCGGTCGGGCCAGCGTTCGACGATGCGGGCGGCTAACGAGTGGTATGTCGAGATGTCAAGCTCGCCTATCGACCGGTCGAGTTGGTTGCGCAGTCTTTGCGCAA
Source organism: bacterium BMS3Bbin02 (assembly GCA_002898115.1). Classification (GTDB taxonomy): domain Bacteria; phylum Actinomycetota; class Acidimicrobiia; order Spongiisociales; family UBA5794; genus BMS3BBIN02. The sequence continues at coordinate 2,152 of BDTL01000225.1, forward strand.
TGTCGGCAGCGCCGCGTCGCGAGAAGCTCACAACCAGGATTCGATCCGGGGGCACGATGTCATTCGTAATGAGGTGCAGAATGCGCCGGACAAGGAACTCCGTTTTCCCGGTTCCGGGACCGCCGACGATGAGCTGTTTGCCATCGGTTGCAGCGACGGCTTTCTCCCAATCGTGTGGTGCCAATTCAGTTCCAGCGGTTCTTGCAGTCACAGGAACACCCTACCGACCGCCTGTGACGCGAAGTCGGTGATTGAATTCCGTCCACAGTCGCCGATGCATTAGTAGGCTCTCTGCCGAACCGTCAGAATCGGAGGAGATGATGGTGCTATCGTCGCAGACCGGCGTAACAAACGAGTGGGACTCTCCAATGTTCCGCGAGGCAGTCAAACAATTCGAACACGTCGCAGAGGTCATGAACCTCGACGACAACATTCGTGAGCGTTTGTCGGTGCCGCAGCGAAGTTTGATTGTGTCGTTTCCGTTTCGTCGTGACGCCTACGACACGGTCGACACCGTACTCGGGTATCGCGTGCAACACCTGCTCACGATGGGGCCGACCAAGGGTGGCATCCGATACGCCGAGGACGTCAACCTCGGCGAGGTCGCCGCCCTCGCGATGCTGATGACGTGGAAATGCGCGATCGTCGGCCTGCCGTTCGGTGGCGCAAAGGGCGGGGTGTGCGTCAATCCGCGAGAGCTGAGTCGTTCCGAGACACAGCGTCTCACCCGGCGCTACACAATGGAGATCATCAAATTCATCGGTCCGGACCAGGATATTCCTGCCCCGGATATGGGCACCAACGAACACACCATGGGCTGGATCATGGATACGTACTCGACTCATGTAGGGCATGCAGAGCCAGGGGTTGTGACGGGGAAGCCGCCGGCACTCGGTGGTTCGGTCGCACGTCGCGAGGCGACCGGTCGTGGACTCGTCAGCTTGATACCTCCGACTGCCCATCACCTCGGCATCAAGGTTGAGGGCTCACGAGTCGCTGTCCATGGTTTCGGGAACGTCGGTCAATACGCCGCGCTGGCCGCGTCCGAAATGGGTGCAAAGGTCATTGCCCTTGCTGATATCACGGGCGCTATTCACAATGACTCCGGTTTCGACATCGAAGCTGTCAGGGAACACGTGAGGCGGACGGGTGGTGTCGCGGACTTCCCTGATTCTGATGTCCTGGAACCGTCGATGATCTTCGAACTCGACTGTGATTTCCTCATCCCAGCGGCGATTCAAGGCGTGATCACCGAGGAGAATGCCCCGCGCGTCAAGGCCAGGGTGATCTTAGAAGGAGCCAACGGTCCAACGACTCAAAAGGCTGATGTGATCCTTCGAGAGATGGACGTCTTCATCGTGCCGGACGTGCTCGCCAATGCCGGTGGTGTGACCGCTTCCTATTTTGAATGGGTTCAGGATCTACAGAACTACTTCTGGTCCGAAAGCGAAATAGTCGGGCGGCTTCGGGAGATCCTCAACCGAGCATTTAGCGAGGTCCTGGATATCTCGATCAGCCGAAAGGTCGATCTCCGCACAGCATGTCTGATCAAGGGTATTCGGAGAGTGGAATCGGCGAAGCTTGCCCGTGGGGTCTACCCGTAGTTCCGAGAATCCACCGTTGACGATGTTCGGGGTCACGTGACCTCGGGTTGCTCCGAGGCAAATGCCGGGCAGATGTCCTGATAGGAACACCAGTCACACAGTTTTGAAGTCTGCGGCGGGAAATCGCCTGTCTCTATCGCTGTGTTGATCGTTGCCCACAAAGCCCGTAGTTGTGTGTCCATGGCGTCGAGTTGCTCATCGTCCACCGGCACCTGGTATACCGTCGGACCGGTGAGGTATATCAACTTCAGTCCGTCCGGAGTGACTCCGGTTCTATGACGGATGAGCAGTGCATAGATTCTCAGGGCGAAGAATGCTTTGTCGGCAAACCGTTCCGGTGGCGCTTTGCCCGTCTTGTAGTCAGTGATGACGAGTCCGTCGTCGGTCTCTTCCATGCGGTCGAGGATGCCGCGAATAACGATGCCGTCGAGATCTTCGAGCATGTCGAGCTCGCGATCGAGGGGTTCGAGCGTGCGTGGGTCTTCGATCGAGAAGTAGTTCGCAAGCACGTTGAGGCTTTCGATACCCCATGCCCGCTCGTCGTCGACTGATTCGAAGAGGCCCGGATAGTCCTCATCCTTTATTTCCATCCACGCTGCTCGGAACAGGTCGTAGAGTCGTTGAGGTTCTCGCTCCGGACCGGGAAGGTCAAAGAGTCGCTGAAGAGCGAGATGCGCGGTCGTTCCCCGCGCTTGAAACACCGTCGGCGGCGATTCGATCTTGTCAATCGACTTGAACTTGAACATCTGTGGGCACTGCTTGAAATCGCTCGCACGGCTTGGGGAGAGCGTTGCAAGCAGGCGTGGCTCCGTCGGCCCGGTGTCGGCTGTGTCATTCGAGGTGGTGGTTACTGGCTCCATGATCGGCACTATACGACCTCTGTGCGACACGAACACTCGGCCTGTGCCAACTCGTTCGAGTGAGGGTCGAACACTCGACGTAGTACGCGAAACATGCAGAGACAGTTCTGTTGACGCCGCCACAGATCACCCTCTACGGTCGGTTTCGTTCTTCCCGACTCTTTCTGTCGGTAGGAGCGGTGTGGCACTTGTCCGGGGCTTGTGGATGTACCTACCGGTCGGATACGCGGTGCCCGAACAGCCAGGTTGGCTTATGAACGGTGCGGCGATGGTCGATCGGAGAAGGGTCCGATATCACGGCCTCCGGGGAAAGGTTCCACCAGCGTACGGACAACCGGTGGCGTGTCGGCTCCGTCGCACCCGGTTTCGCAGGTCACCGTTGCACGGTGCGTGGCATGTGGGGGTGGAGGTACGGGGTTTCATCCGGCCGGGAAACTCGAAAGGCTGCTGTCTTTCGACGCGCGCATATCCAACGGTGCGTGCCAGGGGATGGGGCGCTGTGGCCCCATCCCCTGGCTGTTTTCATGGAGCACACGACCGTGAGTCGCCAAGAGTCTGATGCGTTCACGTTCGACCGCACTCCGCAGTGTGTAGCGCGCGGTAGGGTCAGAAGCGGAGTTTTCGGCTCAAGGAGATTATTGATGGAGTTCGGCGCATTTGTTCCTCAAGGATGGCGGATGGATCTCGTTGGTATTGATGACGGCGATCATTGGGAGACGATCAAATCCGTCGCTTCACGAATCGACATCGCCGGGTACCGTTCCCTCTGGGTGTATGACCATCTTCACACCGTTCCGGAGCCCTCCCAGGAAGCCACCTACGAAGCGTTCACCTTGCTGGCGGCACTTGCCGGTGTCACGTCTGATGTTCGTCTTGGTCAGATGTGCACATGTCATGCATACCGCCCGCCGGCGATGCTCGCCAAGATCTCCTCAAACATCGATGTTATCTCCGGAGGTCGGCTGGATCTCGGCATCGGTGCGGGTTGGTACGAGCAGGAGTTCGAGGCCTACGATTACCCGTATCCGTCGGGCTCGGTGCGCATCGCAGAACTGCGCGAAGCCGTGGAGATCATAGAGAGAATGTGGACCGAGGACGAGGTGTACTACGAGGGCAGGTATTTCTCTGTCAACGGGGCTATCAACCGTCCGAAACCGCTGCAATCACCGCGACCACCCATCTGGATCGCCGGCGGTGGGGAAAAGCTCACCCTGCGGCTTGTGGCTGAGAAAGCCGACTATGCGAACTTCGCCGCGAATCCGGCGACGTTCGCCCGGAAGTCGAGAATCCTTGACCAGCACTGCGAAGACTTTGGGCGAGATCCGGCCGAGATTGTTCGTAGCGTTCACCTTGAAGTGCTTGTCGGTGAGACAGAGGCCGATGTTCAAGCAATCGCAGAAAGAGGCGGAGCGCAGCGCTCGATGGCGGGTCCGGAATATGCGTCAATGTTCACCGTGGGGACCGTTGAGCAGGTCACCGAGCGGATCGCTGAGTATGCCGCGGTGGGTTGCGGATACGTCATTGCGTACTTCCCTGACAGTGTCTGGGGAGGGTCTCTGGAGCTGTTCGCAGACGGTGTGATTCCGCGTTTCTCGGTGTGAATCCGAGTTCGCGAATCAAAACATTGAGTCGCGAAAACTAACCATGATTTGAACTTGCGAATCGTCTAGTCACGTCGTATGTTGTGGTTGTCGACGAGGGAAACCTCATCGACGAATCTCTCGAAAGAGAGTGGCAACCGCCTCCTCGGAGGTGGAAGTCGGAGAGTCCTTCGGGAAACTCCGCTGGAACACCCTTCGGGGCGAACCGGCAGTCCAAACGGACGGCCGCTCATTGAGCGGTTGGCGCACCGCTTCGGCGGCGCATCGACTAGAAGGCCCTCGGGTCTGAAGGCTGGAAGAGAGGACACGGCGGATTTCGGTCCGCCACAGCAGGTACCTCGGTACCAGCTAGCGAGAATACCCCGAGAGGGCAGAGGTTTCGGCCAAAGCTTCCTCGGGGTTTCTCCGCGTTTTGAGCGGGTTTTCTTCTTCATCTTTTGGTGGCGTCTCGGGTTGAATCGTCGACTTGTATGTGGGGACCCCGGGTTTCATAGAGACTCGGGGCGATTCAAGAACGGGGTGGGCGCGTCCGCTACACTCGTGGTATGGCGTATCCAGAACGACTACTCACCGACGACGAGACAATCGTTGTGCAGTTCCGGCCTCACTGGCGGATGCTGCTCATTCCCATTCTATGGATCATTGCAGGGATCGTCGCGGTGTGGCTCGTGTATCGGGTCCCCCCGGACAACGGCACCATCGATCTCATCACCTCAGGAGTTGTCCTTGTTGCACTGATTCCTGCGGCGATCATTCCCCTCGTTGCATGGTGGTTCACCGGTTACATCTTGACCTCGGAGCGATTGATCACCCGCGACGGGATTCTCTCGCGCAGCGGAATAGAGATCCCTTTGGAGAATGTCAATAACGTTATGTTCAGCCAGACTCTTCTTGAGCGGATACTCAAGTCCGGCGACCTGCTGATCGAGTCCGCGGGGGAGAGCGGGCAGAGTCGATTCTCCGACATCCCGAACCCCGAAGAGTTTCAGTCGTTGCTCTACAAAACCCGAGAACTGCGAACCGGTGGGACCTCCGGCAAGACTCCGGCCACCCCGATCGGATCACACGATATCGATTCGATGGACAGACTTGAGCGGCTCACCCAACTCCACCGCGACGGTGTGATTTCCGACGAGGAGTTCGCCGACAAACGCCAACAGTTCCTCGACGAACTCTGAACTCATCGAGTGGGAGGACCCGTTCAGTCGATGTCTCTGGTGTTGCCGAGCACAAAACTTGCCACGGATTCGATATGGAACGTCTGCGGGAACATGTCAATGGGCGTGCAGTACTCAAGTACGTACCCGTACTCGGTGAGAGTCTTCGCGTCACGTGCCAGGCTCGCCGGATCGCACGAGACGTAGGCGATTCGACGAGGTGAGGCCGCGGTCACGGCTGCGACGCCGTCGGCGCCAAGGCCGGTTCTGGGTGGATCGACGATTGCCTTTGTCCAATACTCGTCGAGCGTCTCGACCCGCTCTTCGACCGTTCCGCGGACAACCTCGCCCGCATCACCAAGGTGCCGTTTCAGGTTGCGGCGTAAATCCCTGACTGCGAGGGGGTGTGACTCGATCGCAAGGACCCGCTCGGCGGGCTGGCCTACTGTCGCTGCGAAAAGGCCGCCGCCGGCGTAGGCATCGAGCAGCGTGTCGGTTTCGTTGATCTCGAGGATCTCGGCGACCAATGAAACCATCACCTCGGCGCCGGGCGTGTTGTTCTGGAAGAAGGCGTCACCGCTGATCCTGAGGTCGGTGTCGCCGATATATTCGATCAGAGTGCAGTCTCCAATGACGGGGTTGAACTCGCGTCGGTCGCGGTGCCCGACGTCGACCTGCCAATCTCCCGCTTGGTCGGGGACCTTTCCGCGTATCACCACGACCGCGTCCTCCGTGGAGTGTGACGTGCGAATCGTTATCTGCTGCACCCCGTCGAGTGACCCGAG
>BDTL01000226.1 GCA_002898115.1 bacterium BMS3Bbin02
CCCTCACAACGGGTGTCCTGGATAACCTCCACCGTGATCTGTGCGTTCGCGAGCGTGTACGAGTCTCCGCTGCCCTCGGCTGCGCGCAGCGCAAACGTGTCGGTGCCACCTCCCGACGTGTACAACCACTCCATGGCGAAGCTCCCATCGTTCTGCTCCAGGAAACGCGTCGCCTCGGAGATCGGAGATCCATTTGCCGTAATCTCGAACGTTGCAGACTCCCCTGTCCCCACACCGGATGTGTAGCCGGAGGCTCGGACGAGGATGTCGGCCTGTGAGAACGTGCCGATCACACAAATCAACGGACCGGACGTTGTCACCGATGCGGAAGCGGCTTCATAAACACCGTTGCCCGGCACTACCGCAGACCCGTTGGCGAATCCAAAGAGAGCTGGCTGGAACTGATATCGATTCATTCCACCGAGTTGCCCGGCATTGTCAGCGTTCGACACGGTGCCATCCTCCGCACCGAGATACTGTGCGAAGCGGCGCATGAATGCAGCCATCTGGCCACGCGTCACACCCGCATCCGGACAAAAGCTGTCGTTATCCGGCGGGTTACAACCGGATGTCACTCCGGCCCCGGCGAGCCACTCGATGTCGGCCTCAAAGATCGATCCATCGTCATCGTTGAACGTGTCGCTCGATGCAAACACCGCGACCGGTATCGCCGACACGACGAGCAGCCCTGCGAGCACCACTAATAGTTTTCGGTTCTTCTTCATTGGGTTTCCCTTCCCCGTGGAGGCGGACGTTGTCGCGCACTCGCAGGGAAACCTCGCGGCCGTCCTCTGAGTGGAACGGCCGCGCCCAGCCTTGATTCCAATTACACCTACCAGAGTAGGGAGATTCCTTCTAGATACATCGGACCATGAGCGCGAGGGCGACTCTCCCGCGACGGTGACGGTATGCCGAAACGCTCCAAGGCCCCAACGGTACGCTCACGACATCACTCGGTCCTCCCGCAACACGGCGTGTGGGATTCCGTTTTAGGGACGAACCGCTCGTCATCCGAGTTGCTCCGTTGACGGCCTAGTCACAGGGCGACCCGGCCCGACGTCGAAGCTCAGACCGAAAAGATCCGAATGTTCGTCGGCGCTCCGGCGGTCACCATCGAGCGACACGACGAACCGGTTGACCGGACCACAGCTAAGAAACACATACCCTGCCCGCCGACCGAATAGTCGGCCCCCCGCAGCAGCCCGCAGAATTCCCCCCGACCGTCTCGCCCTCTACTGGTTCTCCTGAGTGGACAGAACTTTCCGCTCGGCTTCCACCGTCGCCTCCTCTACAACCTGCCGATACCCGGCGTCCTGGCATGCCGCCTCGTCGGTCGCAAGACGGATTTCAGCATCCAGGAGCTGGTCAAGTGTGTCGAGCTCTCTCAATGACTGCTCTCTGATCGGGGTCAGGGACCCCGAGGTCCGACTCATCGCTGGAGCAATCTGCTCGCCGGTCTCCGCCAGCGAAAGTCGATTGAAGGCTTCAACGACTGCCCTGACGGGGTCACCAGGCGCATCGAACGCCCAACCGTTCTCTGCCATGCACCGTGACCACGCCAGCGTCGCCTCTACAACCGCACGGTCCGCACGTACGCGAGAGTCGATATCGAAGATCGCCTCCTCCAGATCGAAGGTGGATTGAATGTCGTTGAGAATTCGTTCGGCAGCCACTAGGCAACTGGAGAGGGCCATGTCGTACTCAACCCTCCCCGCTTCACTGAGGAGCGATTGGTACCTTTCGTCCGGAGTCGGCGTCGCTTCCTGCGGCCCCAATTCACGTCCGATGCCGGAGGCGACGATCCCGAAGCCGTACTCGTCGATGAACTCGCGAGGGGGAAGGACCGATTCGGAGAGCACAAAGGAGTAAGCGTCCTCAGTGGAAGCGCGTCCAACATCGACAACGTAGTCGAATCCCTGCTCTGCCATACACGTTCGCAGCGAGTCCGCATAGGCAAGGATTCCTGCTTGGTACGATCGGTCAAAGTCGGACAGTCGGCTCGCTACCCCTCCGTCCTCGATCGCCCCATCTACTCCGGCGGTGCATGCTCCGGACACCACGACTACCGCTGTCGCTAGTACAAGAATTCTGAACCGAGCATTGATCATTGCGGCTCACTCTTCGTGGACGAGAACAGGGTACGACACCGCCGCCCGCTGCTGCGGCAGTAGCGTTCCAGGCGTTTCAAGCGCGACGACAAGAGCGCGAACTGCTTCATCCTTGGGCAAAGACATCTGGTAGAAATAGAACCCAGACGGATCGTTTAGTGGCGGCAACTCTACCGCATCGAACACAAGCGTTCCGTCTGCTCGCAGAACCAGTAAGGCTTGACTTGTCTCACATCCCGGCACTTGAGCGGCCACGTTTGCGCCAGGCTCGAGCACGCCCGGGGCAGTGACCAAAGAAGGAACACCGGTACACGCGACACCGACTGAATCCTCGAACGACGGGTCATTGGGCGCCTTGTTGGCAACGCAGTAGTCCGTGTCTCCTTGCCCGACTACAACGGTAAACGTAACGACCGGAGAGTGATCGGGGAACTGCCCTTCCAAGATTGACACGCCATCCTCTGCGAACACGGCGACAACACAGTGCCTCCCTTCAGCTAGAGGCGGCACAGTCAGCGTCACGGTCGAAATGTCAAGGGACCCGTCCGTGGAGTGAACCAGCGTCTGAGGAAGACCGGCAGGTCCGGGTACTCGCTTCAGATCGACGAACCACGCCATGGTATACATGAGTTTCGTAGCGCCGAACTCGGGACACGGTCTGTCAAGACCGAGTTCACGACGGAGCTCCGGAGGGTCGCACGACCTGGCTTGAACCTGCGACCCGAATCGGATGTCGACTTCGGCAACGACACTGACCGGAACAGTGATGGCGCTGAATCCGATTTGCTCGTCCTCGAATTCGATGCTGGTCTGTGTCTGCACTGTTCCGCGGAAACCGAATTCGACGTCGTCGGACGACGGCTTCGACCCGGCGCAGCCAGCGAAGATCACGGCGGCGCCTGCCACAAGTACCCAGAAGCAGGTCCTCGCAAAACGTGTTGTCATCAGAGAGCTACCCGATCACTGAGTTCTCGACCTGCAATTCATGCACCTGCCATATCCTGTGCCTTCTGACAGGTATCCGCAGTCCAAACGTTGTGCTGGATACCGTCATCGAACCGATCATGACCACCTGCCCAGAGCCACCATTGGTTAGCGCCGCTCGAGATTCGGAGTGTCCCGGCTTATATGACCAATGTTAGGTCAAGATAGAGGTCTATTCAAGGCACCGTCGAAAACCTTCTCTCGAGTCAGTGCATCGTCGCCGCCACCGAATGACCGCCACCAACCTGCTGGAGAACGGAGCCGACAAACTGTGGGACCGAAGGTCCGTGGCCAACCGAGTGCGTCTCATCTGGGTGTCGCGTTGTGGACCTGCGCTCGCGAATCGTTTACAGAACTCCATGACCCCGGCGGCGGCGCTAACTGCGGGATTGCCGAGACCGCGAGCCCCCAGCGGCTACGTACCGCCGCGCAGCGCGTCTACG
>BDTL01000227.1 GCA_002898115.1 bacterium BMS3Bbin02
CTCGGCTGGAAGGCAACTTCATCGGAAGTGTGCGCCTGCTTGATACCGATCCGGTTCGGGTCATCGTCGGCATTGATGCGGTGGGCGAGACCCGTCTTGATCTTGCGGGCGAGCTAGTGGACCAGTGGCGGAAGCTCAAGCGAGGGCTGAAGAAGGCATCGATCTGTGGCAAGGTCACCCCGGAGAATCTGCCGACGAAACCGGGAGAACAGCAGAAGGTCAGCTACCAGACAACAGATCTTGAGGGCGTTCCGGTTGACGCAACGGTCGACAGGGTGGCGTCGTCGTGCGGTACTTTCTCTCCGGATTCGGGACAGACCGTGGGCAACGTGAACCCGTCACAGGGCAGCGCATCCGAAGTTGCATACACGGTGGACCCCGTGCCGATTGGAATCGAGGTCGCCTCCGCCGGAACGTTCGAAACAACCTTCACGGCTGAGGTGTCAGGGTGTACCGATGACGTGACGTTCGTGGCGCGGGCCGACGCGCCTTCGGGTGAGGTCACGACGGCTGCTGATGCTCAAGAGTCGACCGTCCAAATCGTGACTCCGATGTACGGATTCAAAGTGATGATCACCCTTGTCCACGGTGCCCAGTACCTCACCTCGGAGTCGACCGGTGAGTTCTTCATTGAGTCCGATCTGGGAGGAATCATCGGTTTCGGCACGGGTACGACTCATTGGGAGATCGACGAGTTCCCATGCCTAGTGATCTCGGAGGCCGGTGTCGATGAACGGACCCAGGTGTTCACTGGCGACGGTTCGTATTCTGTGATGCCTGTCGGCGAACTTGTCTCCGGTGACGCGGCGAGTGGTGGTACGTTCCGATTCAGCCCGCGGGGCTATCAGTCATCTTTGACGGTCTCATACTCGGACCCCGACTGTTTTCCAGAGGGCACAAGTACAAACGACATATTCGGCGGCGTCTTTTTTGCCTTGACGACGTTCTATCCCGACATATACGCCGGCGCGCCGCAGGGCTTTGAGGTCCCGTTCAAAGCCGATGGAAGCCGGACATCGAAGACCTGGCAGTTCGTTGGTTTCGACGGAACGGTGACGATAGAGGTGTGGTCTGAGGAAACCGCAGGTGGCGACGCGTAGCTGTGACCGCCGGGGACGCCGTCTCCGACGCGTCGGTGCTCTCCCGTGAGTCCTCCATGGAAGATCGGCGCTCGTGTGGCTCGAATCTCGAAGGCCGCAGCGTCGCTTGCGCCGGACTTGAACTGATCAGACCAACGAGCAGAGAAGGCACACTTCCCTTTGCCCCAACAGTCGGTACGGGTGGGTACCGGGCGGGGTTCGGCGCAGCTCGACGCCGGTCCTCAGCGTACCCCCCAAGCATCCACCCGTTCTTGTGACGTTTGGGCGGAACTAGTCATGCGGCGCGTCACAAGAACGGCTTGACTCTTCCGCAGGGAGAGACCCGACAATGAGATGGACAGGAGGTACGACACGTGAATTTGGTTCCTATTGGACGGTTCTCAAAGATGACCCGGTTGTCCGTCAGGGCATTGCGGTTGTATGACGAGAGTGGTCTGTTGCGCCCCGCACACATTGATCCATCGTCTGGATACAGGTATTACAGCCTCGGTCAGGCGAACCGGGCCGAGGCGGTACGGATTCTGCGATCGGTTGATATGCCGCTCGACGAGATCCTTGCAGTACTCGAAGCCGACAACCCCGATCTGGTCCACAAACAACTTGTGGTCCACCGTGAGAGGCTGGCCGAGCGGCTCGCAACTCAGGAGCGAATGCTTGCGTACCTCGAGTCGCTTATCCAACGCAAAGAAGGAATCATGCCCTACGACGTCCAGATTATTGAAGAAGAGGCCCAGCTAGTCGCGGCCACCAGGGTGCGCACGAATCTGCGCCGTATCGGCGACGACATCGGCGCAGGCTTCGGGACCTTGATGCAGGGCCTCATGGGTGCCGGCGTTCCGGCGTCGGGTGCCCCGCTGATTGTCTACCACGACATGATCGACGAGGAGACCGAAGGCGATATCGAGATCTGTGTCCCGGTGACGGCCACCATCTCCGACGGCGGCGCGGTGTACACGAGGGAGCTAGAGGGCGGAACCATGGTGAGCACGGTGCATCATGGTCCGTATCAGGAGATCGCCCCTGCCTATCACACCCTCACTGGTTGGGTCTCCGAGCACGGCCACGAACTGGCGGGACCACCGAGAGAGACGTACCTCAACGACCCCCAGGTCGTGGCCCCCGAGGAGCTTCTCACCCGGGTGGATTTCCCGATAGAGCCACAGCCCGACTGACCAGCCGCATGGATCGGTGGCCGATCGACCGGGTTAGGGCAGCCGGTACAGGATCCCGCGCTTGTCTCGGCCCGCCGTGTTCACGGCTCCGGACAGGCGCAGACAGTAGGCGACCTCCTGGGCGAGATGGCGGGTACGTCCCAACCCCTGAGCGAGGTCGGCGGTCGTGAACGGATCTGGGAGGTTGCCCGGAAGCAATCCCAATAACGCCTCCGGAGAGCGCAGTTCGACGGTGTCGACGACATCAACGAGGCGCCGCTCTTCGATGACGAAACCGCCCCGGCGCCAACCTTTCTTGGCGTCGGGACGGCGGATCTCTTCCTCCTCGACAAGGGCGACCTCGAGCGTGAAGTTGGGGTGGCTCAGCAGCGACGGGAACGAAACCAGCTCCGCGCACACGTCAGCTGCGATGCCGCGTTTGGGTGACCGTTTGCGCGACATCTGGTTCCCCTCGTCGTCGAGTTTCACGATCCACTTCTCGACAGCAATCGGGTGTACGAGCCGGATCGGATAGGAGTCGAGGAGTTGGTCAAACTTCTTGCGCATCGCTGCGAAACCCCGGGTCTGGATCTCGATGAGTGATCCGTCGCGAACCAGATCGACCACGAACCCCTCCACCGGTTCCTCTACAAGGTCACCGTCGCGGTGGTACCACTCCTTGAGCGCAGCATGAAGTGGCTTCTCGTTAAGCGAACCGATGGACGTCATGATGCGAGCCTATGAGTGGGGGAGTCCATATCGCGGCCGATCTTACTTCGTACGCCACGACCTGCTGTACCCGCCCGGCGACCTCCGCATCAAGGGGGCAGCGTGGTGATATCACCAGCCTGGTTCGTATGCAGTATCGAATCTGAACCATGTTCGTCCCGTGCTGAACGGTACCGGAGTAGTTCGGAGCCCCCCGGACAGGTCAGTACATCCACCTGCATGGCAACGAGAGGCCGCGATCGTTCGGTCATGCGCCCATGTCGGCTACCGATCGGTTACCCATACTTCGGTCTGCATGAGGCCATTGGTGGATCCCCCCTCGGGCGTGCCTCCGCCAACGATGATTCGTCGTTCGTTGGAGCTGATCACAACGAACCGTGAGGTTCGGGCGAAGTCGGGTCCAAGATTCTCAACGGTCCATGATTCCCCGTCAGGGCTGTAAAGGATGGAAACTATCGCACCAGTGCCCGGGTTGTCGTTCGTGGGTAGGGCTGCGAAGATTCCGTACTCTCCGGCAACCAACGAAGACGGGCCGAACTCGAACGCAGTGTTAAACGTAGGCTCCCAGACTTCGCCGTCACTCGACTGCATCAGTTGGTCGCCGTCCATCTCCGACAACGACACGAGATAGGTCCCCCCGGGCCCCTCGATGATCGAGTCTGTCAGTGGTTTGTTCACCTGAACGAGCGGAATCGAACCGCGGCGTTGCCAATCGAGACCGTCATCGGAGCGATAGTCGCGATGCCGTGATCTCCCCGAGGGGTCTACGACCTGAGCGACGAAGCTGCCCTTGAGCACACCAATAGTCAAGATCTGACTCCCAGGTTCGGGAGGCGGTGCGGTGGTCCAGAGATCTGCGACCGTGAACCGAAACACGGTGGAATCGAACGGGCCGTAGTTGATGAATGGAACCAGGACCGTGCTATCGACAACCGCGATCGACACCGGTACCCAGTTGCCAGCTTCTCCCGGTCCCGCACTCTCCCATGCGACACCGTCGAGGGATGTCGCCACGAGCGGGCTGCCGTCGGGCAAGAATCCCGCAGCGACCAGCCGATCACCCGCGTTGGCGATCATCTGGATACGTGCGTCCGGACCGAATCCACGGGGATCGCGCTCGGTCCAGGTCTCGCCATTCGCACTGTAGAACCACCGTTGCTCTTCGGTGAGTAGGACAAAACCTCCGTCGCGGGACGCAATGATCTGTGCGACCGCGCCCGCGTCGGGCGAAACTACGACGTGGTTCCATGACGAGTCTGAGACTTCCTCGGCCCCGCCGGATGCCGGTCCTGCCGGTTCTTGACCCGGCAACACGTTCGCAATGACCACGACCCCAACGGTGACAACCAGAACAGCCGCGAGGGTCAGTCTCCACATCGCCTTGTCGCGGCGGACTCGCTTCATGGCAGCATCCGGACCAATCGGCGTGAGGGCGACCTCATCCGCAAGTGATTCCAAGTGCTCCCTCATCAATGTCTCGACATTCATCGCCTCACCTCCAGGCGTCGTTCGACAGCTTCTAGACCGCGCTTCTGGCGGCTCTTGACGGTCCCAACCGGGATCTCGAGTGCCTGGGCAACACGGTCGATGTCCCAGTCGAGGTAGAAACGCAGCACCAGGACCGCCCGTTGGTCGATCGACACTTCTGCGAGTGCCGCCTCCAACTCGGGAGCGAACGCCCTCGTGTCCTCGACCGGCTGTTCCGGGATCGGCGTCGGCACTTCGCGCTTCTGCCTGCGCAACCGGGTTCGAGCCCAGTTGAGTCCGACCCGGTAGAGCCAGCCCATCGGGTTGGCGTATTCGCGGACGGTTCGCCAGCGCTGATACGCCCTCGTCATCGCCTCATCGGCAGCTTCGTTTCCGAGGTCGTCGCTCCGCAACGTAATCGCGAGCGCTCGAGCGAGATGGTTTCGTCGACTTCGATAGAAGTCCTCGAACCGGAACGGTGTCACCTTCGAGGTCGGCAGCGTTTTGCCGGAAAGATTGCTATCGGGTTGGACAGTCATACCCCATAGACTCGCAGTGGTTTCGCCAGGTTCCATATTCCCGACGCAGGAGCAACGCGGCCGGATGCCGCAACGATTCTCGTCGCGAACCGAGCCTACCAGTGGAGGTTCGGTCGGCTTAGGGACGGGTGAGGCTGATCAGAACAGCTCGCTAACGATGTCCGCACCCGAAGTGATTAGCGGGCTCACGCTCGACTCGCGGGCCGCATTGTGTCGGGCAGCGAGAGGCACTACCTATGACCAGCGGTGGATCGTTGGGGCGGCCGAGCCGAGTCGACTCGCCACATCGCCGAGATCGTCCGGGTCTCCGGTAAGGATGTCGTCGTTGAGGCGCAGCGCAACGATGACGAGGTGCGCGTCAACGACGTCAGCGCTACCGGAGAGACCGAGAATGCGGCCAACCGTTGGGCCGTCGTCAAACGGATGTACCGACACTGTCCGCAGGAAGGACGCTAACCGTGCCTGCCTCGAGCCGTCGCGCCATACCTGGGCGACAACCGGGTGAGTGGTGTGAAGGGCTGTTCCGGTCCGGTTGGCTGCTGTGATGATGAATCGGGCCGAGTCCTCGCCGCGGTCAACCGATATGAGAAAGCCAGCGTCGAGGATCAAAGTCCGTAGCGTTCCGCCATCGCGGCAACAGCTTGCTCGTCGACCGGTCCGGCCTCCGCGTTCCAAGACTCCAGGAAAGAGCCGAGGGCGTCCCGCCGGTCTACGTCGGCGGCCAGGTTTCGAAGCGCTCGGCGAATAGCACCGGAACGTCCTCCGAACTCCGGGGCGAGCCTGTCGAGAATCTGTTCGTCGTCATCGTTGAGGCGGACGGTTGTTGTACTCATAGGGCGAGTGTATTGCAAGCATGCTACGTTGACAATAGGTCTGGTTGGTGAGCCAGCCAGGTTGATCAGAGCAGGTCGCCGACGGTGTCCATGTACCGGTTGACTGCATCCAAATGCTCCGCATTGGACGTTCCCGAGATGCGTTTGTGGTGGCCTACGTTGAACGCCGTGTTGAGGGTGATGTGAGTCACCCCGAGGTTGAGCCATGCGGTGATCTCCTCGCACCACTGTTGCGGGGTGGACTCACCCATCGACACCCAGGCGTCGACACCGACGTCGTCGCGAGGGCGGCCAGCTTGTTCGACGAAGTCGCCGAGCTTCTGAATATCGTGTCGTGCGGCGTCGTCTGGCTGGTGATATAGGGTGATCCAGCCGTCGCCGTATCTGGCGGTGCGGCGCATCACACGGTCACCAGAACCTCCAAACCACAGCGGGATGGGTCGCTGAATCGGCATCGGGTTGATCCCAGCGTCGGGTATCTCATGCCATTCCCCGGAGAAGGAAACGTGAGGTTCTGTCCACAGACGCCGGAGGACCTCGGCCTGTTCGGAGCAACGCACACCGCGGTTGTCGAAGTCCTCGCCGAGACCCACGAACTCGACCGGATTCCAACCGGTTCCAACGCCGAGGCGCAGTCTCCCGCCGCTCAGTACATCCACCGAAGCCGCCTGGCTCGCCACGAGTGCCGTTTGGCGTTGCGGGAGAATGAGGACCTGTGTGGAGAACTCGATGGTGTCGGTGACGGCCGCGAGGTATCCGAAGAGGACGAACGTGTCATGAAATGCGTCATCTGACGTGTACGGCCCGGACCATTCCGGCCGGCTCTCCATGTTCGCGCCGAGGACGTGATCGTAGGTCGCAACGTGTGAGTACCCGATACGCTCTGCTGCGCACACGAATTCACCAACCACGGCCGGGTCGGCACCGATATCTGTCTGCGGGATCGCAACACCAAGACGCGCCACATGAACTCCTCATCATCAACGAAGTGGCAACCCTAGCGAAGGTCCGTATGTGTGATGGCACCTTCGGCGATACATCCGGTTCGGGTTCGTCGTCATGACGGTGAGGCGCGCCGGGTAAGGTGCCACGATGACACCCGATGGGGAAGCGCACGGAGAAGGGACGCTACATATGTCGAAAGTTTCAATGGTCGGCAAGATCACCTGCAAGGACGGCGAGGGCGACGCGATGGAGGCTGTCTTCGCAGACATGGCCGCCGCCTGCAAAGACGAGTCCGGGCTTGAGATCTACTCCTACCACCGTGGCGATGAGAACACGTACTGGTTCTTTGCGCTCATGACGGATCAGGAGGCCATGAAGGGTCACGGCCAAAACGATGCTATGAAACAAGCAATGGCTGCATTCGGATCGGTCATGGCGGCCCCACCCGAGATGCATGTGACGACCCCGGTCGTGGCGAACGGGTTTGATTGCTGAACCATTGCGCGACACCGCAGGCGGGTCGTCGGGTGATCGATGGGGTGGGTCGCCCCGCGGTGGAGGGAGAGACGACCCAACCCTGTCGGGTCACAGCGCCGGTTCGACCGCCTCGGACTCCGGGGAGAGTGCTTGTTGATGGGCTGGCTCCACAACTAGGTTCGGGAGTATCCGGTTGAGCCAGCCAGGTATCCACCAGTTGTTGTCGCCCAGGAGCTCCATCGTTGCTGGCACGAGCAGCATCCTCACCACCGTTGCATCGATGGCAACTGCCGCAGCAAGTCCCACTCCGAGGATCTTGACGGTCCTCAGGTCCTCAAGCATGAAGCTGCCGAACACGAACACCATGATCAGGGCAGCCGCGGTAATGACCCGTGCGGTGGCTGTCAGCCCGTCCGCCACTGCCAGGCTGTTGTTGGCGGTGTTGTCGTACTCCTCGCGGATCCGTGTCAAGAGGAACACTTCGTAGTCCATCGAGAGTCCGAACACGATGGCGAACAACATCATCGGGATAAACGGTTCGATTGGTCCGGGCTCGATGCCGAGGATGGACCCTCCCCACCCCCACTGGAATATCGCAACAACGATTCCGTACGCGGCGCCGATTGCCAGCAGGTTCATCGACACTGCTTTGAGTGGCACGAGCACAGACCGGAACACTGCCATCAAGAACAAGAACGAAATGAGAAGTACTGCTCCATAGAAGTACCAGATCCGTTGGGACAGGTAGTCCGAGAAGTCAAGGTTGGCGGCCACGGGGCCGGTGACCAGGATCTCCGTCCCAAGGGCCTCATCGATCTGCGGAACGACATTGTCTCGCAGCTCGTGGAGGAGGTCCGCGGTCGCCTGATCCTGAGGGGAAGTCTCGGGGATCACCTGCCACAGCACAGCGGTCGGCTGCTGCGGGTCGTTGGGGATGCCCGGTGATGTCTGGGCAACACCCTCGACTTGCTGAAGGGTTTTGCCCACCGCCTGGATCTCCACAAGATTGGCGCCGGCGGGGAGTTCGGTGACAAGGATCAGTGGTCCGTTCGCCCCAGGACCGAAGCCGTCCTCGAGCAGGTCGTATGCCTGTCTTGTCGTGGTCCCATCCGGATCATTGCCCGCATCGGCGAACCCGAGCTGTATGGAAAACACGGGGATGGCCACGATCAGGAGTAGCAACGTTGCTGAAACCGTGATGACGACTGCCCTCCGCTGGACGAACCGGCTCCACCGGTACCAAGCGGTTTCCTCCGTCACCTTTTCCGATGTCAGTTTGATGGTCTTGTTGAGGGGCCCCTTGAAGCGGCCAGCGATAACAACGATCACGGCAAGCACCGCAGCGAACCGCAGAGCGGGGATGTCGAGGGCGACGCCGCCAAGTGCGATCGCGGCGAGCAGCGATCCAATGAGGCCACTCCGACGAGTGATCTGAATGCGTTTGCCCGCGAGACCGATGAGGGCGGGCAGCAGCGTCACCGACGCGATCATCGTGAGCATCACGGTCGTTGCGGCTGCGAAAGCGAGCCCTGTTACGAACGTGATGCCCATGAGCAACATGCCCAACAGCGACACAACAACGGTGACGCCGGCAAAGAGAACCGCACGTCCGGCTGTATCGAGAGAGGCAGCTACTGATTCAGCGACTGACTCTCCGCCGGCGAGGTGCTCCTGGTATCTGGTCACGATGAACAGGGCATAGTCGATGCCGACACCGAGGCCGATCATGATGCCGATGGTCGCAGCAAAGTCGGGCATCTCGATGATGTTGCTCAGCAATGCTGTTGTGAGGACGCCCGTGCCGACGCCGGCAAGTGCCGTTGCAATCGGGAGACCCATTGCAAGGACTGAGCCGAACGAGACAATCAAGACGAAGATCGCGAACGCGAGGCCGAGCATTTCTGAGTTTGGTGGTTCGCGAAAGCGGAACATGTCTCCGCCAAGTGCGATCTCGATCCCGTCGATGTCAGGGGCGAGGCGAGTGATCTCGTCCCCGATCCGCGCACCGTCATCCGTGCTGGTACCCGCTTCGAGTACGAGCTGGGCGAACGCCACGTTCCCCGCGTCGTCGCCGCTTGTCGAGATCTGGCTAGCGCCGATCGGAGAGTAAGGACTCATGACATTGATGACACCATCGATCTCCTTGGTGGCTTCAAAGAGGTCAGACATGGCCGACTGCACCGCGGGGTTATTGACGCCCTGATCTGCCCTGAACACGATTGTTCCTGAGTCTCCGCCTGCGCTGGGAAAGTCCGCCGTGAGGAGTTCGAGACCCGCACTACTTTCCGAGGCCGGTGCTGTGATAGTGGACGTGAAAGCAGGGCCGATGCCGATCATGGCGCCGGCAAGTATTGCTACTGTCACCAGCCAGGCAGCGATGAAGCGCTTGGGATGAGATGCAGCGAAATGACCGAGTCGGGCAAGCATTGTAATTCTCCTAGATGAGACATTATGACTTATGTGAGACATAGTGTACCATATGTTTGGAGGTCGATATGAAGAATTCTGACAAGAGTACGAATCCCCAGGTGCGCCGCACGCACGACCTGATGCTGGACGCTGCAGGTTCGCTTCTTTCCCTGGGAGGCCCCGAAGCAGTGACGCACCTGCGGGTCGCCGCGGAGGCGGGTGTTGCCAGAGCAACCGTCTATCGCCACTGGCCGAATCGTGCCGACATCCTGCTTGATCTCCTACGCAGGGGAGCAAACCTGGATCTCGTCCCTCCCGCCGCGGATCTGGCGATCGAGGAACGTGTCGCTGGTGTACTACGTGGTTTCGCCGGCGCACTCAACGGGCAGAGCGGTCAGACCCTGAGCGCGATGATTGGACTCGCCGAGTGGGATGACGATGTGTTCGCCGCTCTCGAGCGGATGACACAGTTCGGCCCGAAGATGCTTCGAAACGTGCTCGCCGCCTGTGTCGAAGCAGGCGAGTTGGTCGCCGACACGGATCTCGACCTTCTCGCCGATCGGCTGATCGGCCCGCTCTACCTCAGGCGTCTTTTGTACCACGATGAAATCACGGACACATATGTTGAGGCGCTTGTCGCGGCCACTCTTGTGCCCCAGGTCCCGATCTGAAGCGGCCCCGTTTTCAGTGGTGCACGGGTATCGATGTATCGACTACAAATTGTCGTTTGACCTGGCGGAGCTGACGCAGGTACGCTGCCTGGCGACTCGGTAAGGAGTTGTCATGCGTCGTGTAGCGTCGCTGTTCTCTGTTTCGCTGGCGCTCGTGGTCTTTGCATCGTCGGCGATCGCCGAGAGTGGCCCGGACGATCTAGAGACACCCTGGGACTACTCCGGCGACATACAGCGCACCCCCGAGATTCCTCTTTCGTCAGATTCCATCGATCCGTTTGCGTGGGACCCGCTCTATCTCATTGGCGCCGAATGGGTACGTGAGAACTCGATCGGCACCGATGTGCTCGAAGTCTGGATCTGCGAACCCGGCGGGGTCCAGCTTGGTGCAACGCTGACCGACACAGTCTCAATACTGAGCGGCGGAGTCGGTGCCTACTACGACGAAATCTCGGGCGGTAAATACGCCATCGACTTCGTCGAAGGCGGCATTGTGATGGTTCCTGATAGCAACCTATGCATGCCCGCGGTGCAGGAAGCCGCCGTGTCCAACCCCGCCGTTTCGTCGGGAGCGGTGGTCGTCGTTGCAGGTACGGGCAGTGGTGGATATGCGTCGATCCTCGCGGGGACGTGCGGCGGTTGCGGGTTTCCCACCAACGAGCGGATAGCTGTGGTCGGCGGTGGCGCAGTCACCCAAACGTCCCAAGGCATTCCCGACATGCAAACGACAACACACGAAATTGGGCACATGCTCCAGTTCCCACATTCGTACACCGGAGTCTCGGACTCCGAGTACGACAACCCCAGCGATTTTATGAGCGGAAATGTTCTTCCGAACGGCAGTATTTCGTTCTTCCCCTATCTAACGCTCGCGGCCAATCGTTACGCGGCCGGGTGGATCGACCCATCCGACGTCCTTGTTGTCAAGACCGCCGACGACGAACAATCGCTTGAGCTGGTGACCTACGACCGCACCGGTACAAAGATGGTGGCCTTTGCGCCCGATCCAACGGTCTGGATTTCGATCGAAACGCGCCAGACACGCCCATGGGATCCAATACCTTCCGAATACGAAGGTGTCGCGGTTCACATCATCACTCAAAGGCCCGGCTCTTGTAACACCACCGGCTATGGGTGGTGTTTCGGGGTCTCCCGTCGCCAGCAACAGGGAGTAATCGCGCCGCGTACGACGGAGCATATCCTCGGCGTGGGTGAGTATCTGGAAGTGGGCGGATTCACTCTTGAGGTACTCGAGAGAACCTCCGACGGGTACAGCGTGGCGATCAATGCCGGCGTCCCTCGGTTCACCGACGTCCCCGGAAGTCACACATTTGCCACCGCCATTGAATGGATGGCGGATCGGGGGATCACCAAGGGGTGTAACCCGTCCGACGGTAACACCAAGTTCTGTCCCGACGCGGTGGTGACGCGAGGACAGATGGCGGCGTTCCTGGTGCGTGCGCTAGGCCTGTCTGCAAGCCTCGACAACCCGTTCACCGATGACGATGATTCGGTCTTCGAAGCGGACATTGAGAAACTCGCTGCGGCTGGCATCACCCGAGGCTGTAACCCGGCGGAGGGGAACACAAAGTTCTGTCCCGATGGCAAGGTGACCCGGGAACAGATGGCTGCATTCCTGGTGCGTGCGCTGGGGTATATCGACGACGGCGGTGGAGACCTGTTCATTGACGACGACTTCAGCATTTTCGAGGGTGCGATCGATCGCATGGCAACCGCAGGTGTGACAAAGGGGTGCAACCCGCCGACCAACGATCGATTCTGTCCCACCGACTACGTGACACGTGGCCAGATGGCCGCATTCCTGTCCAGGGCCCTGGGTGGATAGCTAGACGGACGCTCCATAGACGCCTCTTTCCCGCAGGGTGCAAGCTCCTCTATCGGGCTGTCTATTCGAAAGGGTCAAGTCCGGATCTTCAATGTGATCGAGGATGGGTTGTGGGATCGGCGTCTTTGGCGATTGGCGGCGAGACCCTAGGTTCTGTCCAAAGCAGACATATCGGGTGGGGCTGGAAATTGTACCGATCCACGGAGCCCCTCTGCTAGGGTCGATCTACCGATGGGCTGGGCAATGTTGCCGTCTGTCCGCGTGGGCGAGCCGGCAACACCGACGTTCCGGACAGTATTAGTGGAGGAGTCAATCTGTGAAATCGAAAACCCTCAGGAGGGGATGGTTGCTCGTCGCTTTCGGCCTCCTGGCTGCATCATGTGCACAAGCCAGTGAGACGCCGACTGTTCCGGCGGCTCCCACCACGATCCCGGCGACTTCAACGACGATCCCGGCGACTTCAACGACGATCCCGGCGACTTCAACGACGATCCCGGCGACTTCAACGACGATCCCGGCGACTTCAACCGCGGACGGTTGGACGACCTATTCCGACGAGACGGCACGTTTCTCGATCTCATACCCGGATGATTGGGAGATCTTCACGCTTAACGAGGCTGCCACCGCGGAGTTCTTAGACAATATCATGCAAGCGCTCGACGTAACTGTGGAGCCAGTCATAGTCTTCGCCGTCGGACTGCCGTTACGCGGCGGCGGCTTCGAACCGAACATCACCATTGTCGTGGAGAGGATTTCGGCCGACATGGGCCTCGAAGCGTACGTCGCGGGGAGCATACAAGGCCTCGAAGAGGCGTTCCCGAGTTACACGTCCACAGAACAGGTCAGCGCCGTTGTCCGAGATCGGGACTCGGTTCTCGTGCACGGGTCCTATGACCTAGCCGACCTGCTGCCCGGCGTTGCTGGTCGGTGGTCGATGATTCAGCTCTTGGCAATTGAGGGTCCTGCAGGGTGGAGCGTCAGTTGTGGTACTTCGGAATCAACGGCATCAGCG
>BDTL01000228.1 GCA_002898115.1 bacterium BMS3Bbin02
CGGCGGGAGCCACGCCGTCCGTTCTCGATCCCAAGAACAACAACGGACCTCCGACGGCGACCACCACAATCACCATCGCGGCGAGGGCGATCATGAGCCCGCGAGATCGACCACCGGTACCCGGACGCTCTACCGGCTGAAGGTCGGCATTTTCGTCGGGGAGGAGTTCGGCTGCCTCCTTGAGGCCGATGCGAAGCCGGGTTTCAAGTTTGCTCATGGGGATTCTCCTAAGTCCTTCGCGAGGCGGGCCAGAGCGCGTGACAGGCGACTCTTCACCGTCCCTTCGGGCACATCAAGTGCGGCGGCGACCTCTGCTGTCGACCAGTCGAGGTAGTAGCGGGCTACGACGATGGATCGCTGACGGATCGGTAGTTGACCAACGGCGCGGAGCAGGTCAAGGTCCGGAACCCGACTCTCCTGAGCAGTGTCGGCGAAGATCTCGGTGAGTACCTCTCTGCGCCGTTTCCGAAATATCCCCCGCGCCCAGTTAAGACCGACACGGTATACCCATCCCTGTGGCGATTCGTAGACGCCGATCTGATCCCAGGTCGCCGCAGCTCGGGTCATCGCTTCATCGATAGCCTCATCGGCCAGCGACACACTGCCGAGTGCCTGTGCCAGCGCCCTGCGCAGCGGATCACGCCATCGAGCGTGAAATGTCGCAAAACCCGCGTCCGCCGTTTCGCTCATGACGACAGAGCGCTCTGCGTCGACCATCGACTGCTCCTCATATCTCAGCACCCATTACACCCTGTACACGCGCCCAACACCAGATCCGTTCCACTAGATCCCGCGCCACAAGCTGCTTCCCGGTGACCGATCATCAACAACGCCTTGAAACACAGCGTTACGGGTGCAACCATTTCGAATTGCCTCGGCGCGCAAGCTCCTCCTCGTTTCCCGGCTATCCGGAGGGTCTCGTTTCTTTCGAAATCACCAGGTGACCGGTGGTATTGTGAACGTGCTTGTGGGACGCGGCGGCTAACACCGAAACCACGGGGATTAGGCGAGATCACCTTTCCCCCCGGTCGACGGCGTAGCACAGCGTCCCTGGGCGCTCTGTCATCGCACCCCGGAGAGAACTCATGCAAGAAGATCAAGTCCGCCTTGAGATCGACGGGCCGATCGCCACCATCACGCTCGCTCGCCCGGAGAAGCGCAACGCGCTCAGCCTCGGACTGATGCGCTCGGTTATCAAGACGCTCGAAAGCGTGCCGGCAGAAGTGGGGGTCGTGGTTATGGCCGCCGAGGGGAAAGCATTCTCCGCAGGGCACGATATCGCTGAGATGATGGACCGCCCCACCGAGTACTACACCGACCTGTTCTCCACGTGTACCGAGATGATGACGGCCGTCCGCAACCTGCGTCAGCCCGTCATTGCGAAGGTTCAGGGCATTGCCACAGCCGCAGGATGCCAGCTCGTTGCGAGTTGTGACCTGGCAATCGCGGCCGACACTGCGTGGTTCGCCACACCCGGGGTGAAGATCGGCCTGTTCTGCCACACACCGATGGTGCCCGTAAGCCGAGCCGTCGGTCACAAGCGAGCGATGCAGATGCTGCTCACCGGCGACCCTGTTGACGCCGCGAAAGCTGTCGATTGGGGACTCATCAACGAGGCAGTGCCCGCGGACCAGCTCGATGCCGCCGTCCTCACGATGGCGCAGAAGATCCTGCGTTACTCCAAGGACACCATCGCTCTCGGAAAGTGCACCTACTACGCGCAGGCAGAGATGTCCGAAGATGCCGCCTACGACATTGCAGAACCGGTGATGGCTTCCAACGCCGCCAACGTCAACGCCCAGGAGGGCATGGGAGCGTTCCTCGAAAAGCGCGACGCCCGGTGGCAGGACCAATGACGTCGATCTTTCGAACCGAGCTGACACCGCTGTCTTTCCTGGAGCGGTCAGCAATCGTGTTTCCGGACAAGGTCGGCATCATCCACGGCGACCGCGAGATCACCTACGCCGAGATGGCCGACCATACAACGCGCCTTGCAACGGCGCTGCGGGCGTCAGGTATCGAGGCTGGCGACCGTGTGGCCTTCCTCTGCCCGAACACGCCCGAAATGCTCATCGCCCACTTTGCCGTGCCACTGATCCAGGGAGTGCTCGTCGCGATCAACACCCGCCTCGCCCCCATGGAGATCCAGTACATCCTGGATCACTCGGGAGCGAAGATTCTTGTTGGAGACACCGAACTGCTGGCAAACCTCGGACCCGTCGTCAACGATCTCAAGACCGTTACCGAGATCGTCGCCATTGACGACACCGGCACATCCGTTGCCTTCGATGCCACTGCGTACGACGACCTGCTCGCCCGCGGTTCGACAGATCCCCTCCCGTGGACCGTCGACGATGAGGAACGCACCATCTCGATCAACTACACGTCCGGCACCACGGGTCGTCCCAAGGGTGTCATGTACACCCACCGTGGTGCGTATCTGAATGCGCTCGCGGAGATCATCCACTCGAACCACTCCCCCGAATCCGTGTATCTGTGGACGCTGCCCATGTTCCACTGCAACGGGTGGTGCACGACCTGGGGTGTGACCGGCATTGGCGGCACGCACGTCTGTCTGCGCCAGGTCGACCCCACCGAGATCTGGTCGCTCATCGACACCAAGGGTGTGACACATTTCAATGCCGCCCCGACGGTGCTCATCGGACTCACGAACTCCCCGGAAGCTCACCCGTTTCCCCGACCGATCACGATCACGACCGCTGGCGCTCCCCCGAGTCCGACGATCATCGAAGCCGTCGAGGGGCTGGGGGCAACGCTCGTCCACGTCTACGGCCTCACCGAAACCTACGGCCCCCACACCGTGTGCGAGCTCCAACCCGGGGTTTCAGACCTCGATGTTACGGACCGGGCGAGCTTCCTGGCACGCCAGGGAGTGTCATACATCACCGCCGAACCGACACGGGTCGTCGACGAGGCCATGAACGACGTGGCCAGGGATGCAACCGAGATGGGCGAAGTTGTGATGCGGGGGAACAACGTGATGAAGGGATATTTCGATGCCCCCGAAGCCACCGAAGAAGCGTTCCGTGGGGGAATGTTCCACTCCGGTGACATCGCGGTGTGGCACCCGGACAACTACATCGACCTACGCGACCGCTCCAAGGACATCGTGATCTCCGGTGGTGAGAACATCTCGACCATCGAAGTTGAGCGGGCCATCGAGACACATCCGGCGGTTCTCGAATCGGCCGTTGTCGCGGTGCCGCACGAGAAATGGGGCGAGCGGCCAAAAGCGTTCGTTGTCCTCAAGGAGGGGCACAGCGTCGACGGTGCTGAGGTGATCGCGCATGTCCGTGAGCGCCTCGCCCGCTTCAAGGCACCCGATACTGTGGACATCGTTGCCGCCCTGCCAAAAACCTCGACCGGCAAGATCCAAAAGTATGTGCTGCGGGACCGGGAATGGGAAGGCCAGGAGCGTCACATCAACTGACGCCCCCGGCTACCGACGGTGCGTCTCTCGCATCCTGATCGCAACGACGGTTCCGGACGCGGCAGTAAGCAGCGCCACGACCCAGATGGCGGCACGAGGATCAATGGTGTCAGCAATGACACCGGTAAGCAGCGCGCCGACGGCGAACCCGGCGTCGCGCCACAGGCGATACACGCCGACCGACGACGCCCGCCACAGAGGATGCGCCACATCACCGACGGCCGCGAGGAGCGTCGGGTAGACGAGGGCTGTTCCAACTCCGAGAAGCGCCATCGCCATCGCCCACATTGTGAAAGTGCCGCCGACGGCAATCAGGCCGATCGCTACAGCCTGGATCCACATGCCGACAACGATCAGCGGTTTCCTCCCGACCCGGTCTGACCAGGCACCGGTCACAAGTTGACCGAAACCCCACACCGCCGGATAGATAGCGGCCAGCACGCCGATGCGTCCCGCCGACATGCCTGCTGCCGCGAACACCAGCG
>BDTL01000229.1 GCA_002898115.1 bacterium BMS3Bbin02
CCCACCTTATGACCGTGGCGAAAACGATAGGCGCGGCGCTGAGGGACGAGTTCGAACCGGACCGTGTCGGTGTGATAGTCGCCGGACTTGAGGTGCCGCACGCCCATGTGCATCTCATTCCTTTCGATACTGAAAGCGAGCTGTCCTTCAGCCGCGCGAACGCCGACGTGGATCCATCTGAACTCGATATCGTTGCCGATCGAATCAGAGCGCGGCTCACGCTCACCGGGTTTGATCAGGCGACCCAAACGGTATAACTCACCGATGATCCAGAACCAGCCTCCCGCCGCTCCACCCCCGAAGAAGGCGCCGCGGACCCGGGCCACCGCTCGAGTTGTCGGGCACACCTGTGTCGTGGTCGGTAAGCGTGTGCAACGGATGTTCACGACCCGTGGCACCGGTTATCGACGGCTTGCAGAGTCGCACGCGGCGGCGGTTGCGGGCGACACCATGATTGCTGTTGCTCTTGCGGGCACTCTGTTCTTTTCGGTTCCCTCAACCGAAGCGCGTGCGAATGTCGCTCAATACCTGCTGTTGACGCTCGCACCGTTTGCGATCATCGGACCGTTCCTTGCGGCTTTCTTCGAGCGGTTTCCTACGGCGTATCGAGGCGGCCTCATTGCGAGTGCCGGTCTTCGCGCCGTCGTCGCGATCGGGATGTTGATGGCCCTCGACTCTGTGTGGCTGTTCCCCCTCGCGTTCGCGCTCCTTGTGCTGTCGCGTTTCCACGGCATTAGCCGGAGCTCGCTGTTACCGCAGGTGGTTGGCAATCGCAGCGAACTCATTGCCGCCAACGCACAGCTCGCACGCGTCGGAATCATCGGTTCGTTGGCGGCAGTCGTGGTTGCCGGTGGTGTTGCGCTCACCGGTCCTGGTTTTGCACTGTTCTTCGCCGCTGTCGCGTTCGTGATATCGGCCGTTGCCGCCGCGGGACTGCCGACACTGTCTCGCCTACCGAGAAGCGCAGTCCAAGGGGGTCATCCGAGAGCGAAACGTGCACTTCCCCAGCCGGTACGTCTTGCCCGGTTCGCAACGGCAAGTGTTCGTTTTCTCAACGGGTTCATTCTGCTGCTTGTTGCATTCGCATTTCGATCAATTGATGCCGGTGCGCTGGACTTCGCCGCGTTGCTGGCGGCCGGTGGACTCGGGTATTTCATCTCCGCGTTTGTGACACCCGTCCTCGACCGGGTGATTTCCGAGGAACCCATGGTGGTTGCCGGTCTCGCGGTGGAGGCGGCTGCTGCGTTCATCGCTGCCCAATACTTCGGTCTCCCGGCCGCGATGGCCCTGGCTGCGGCTGCCGGGTTTGCATGGGGGACGGCAAAGTTCGGGTTCGACGGGCTGCTTCAATCAACCGTGCCTGCTGACATGCGCGGGCGAGCGTTTACGAGTTCGGAGACATTTTTCCAGATCGCCTGGGTGCTCGGCGCCCTGTTGCCGGTCCTCCCCGGGTTCCCCGTGGAGCTAGGTTTGGCGACAGCAGGGATTCTTGCGCTTGTTGTTCAGGTCGTCTACGTGTCCTTTGCGCTGGTACCGGTTGTCGCCCAGCGAAGGTCGAATGGTCCCCCGGATCGCGATGACGGCTCCCCTGGAAATAACGTGCTCGACGTGCTTTGACCTCTGCGCGACGAAGCTTACGACCGAACGTATGCCTCGTAGAGCCCGACATCGGCTGCCGGTACTAGAACGGTTACCAGGGTGCCTTCCTGGTCATGGTCGAGCGACAACACCTCCGCAGCATCGTGGAGACGTGCCACCACATCACCGTTCGCATACGGAACCAGTAGGTTCAATTCAACCGTCCCAGCGCGCAACGCTTCGAGTGCGGCTTCGAGGAGTCCATCAAGTCCATCTCCGGTGACGGCACTTACCGCGACCGACCCCGGGTACAACGCAAGAAGCCGATCAACAGCGACTCCGTCGGCGATGTCGATCTTGTTGAACACCACAAGTTCATCAATGTCGCCTGCACCAATCTCTCGGAGAACCTCTCGAACCGAGTCGATCTGTCGATCAGGGTCGCTATCGCTCGCATCGACAATGTGGAGTAGAACATCAGCGTCCCCCACCTCTTCGAGGGTTGCTTGAAAGGCCTTCACCAACTGATGGGGCAGGTTCCGAACGAACCCTACGGTGTCTGACGCGAGGGCGTCGTGACCGTTCGGCAGGGCAAGTTTTCGGACTGTCGAGTCGAGCGTGGCGAAGAGGCGATCTTCGACCAGTACGTCCGCGCCGGTGAGGGCGTTGAACAGGGTCGACTTGCCGGCATTGGTGTAACCGACAAGGGAAAGGAGTGGCAAACCTGCCTTCCTACGGGATTTCGAGCGAGTCTTTCGATCTCCTACAAGATCGACGAGGAGACCTTCGACCTTGCGGATCCGGTCAAGAATCCGCCTCCGATCAGTTTCGAGCTTGGTTTCCCCCGGACCACGGGTTCCGATGCCGCTGCCCCCGACACCGCCACCCTGGCGGGACAACATCTGGCCCTGCCCGCGAAGCCGGGGGAGGCGATAACGATGTTGGGCGAGTTCAACCTGGAGCATGCCGTCACTGCTGTGGGCGTGTTGGGCGAAGATGTCGAGGATCAGTCCGACCCGGTCCACGACATCACATTCGAAGATCTCCTGGAGGTTCCGTTGCTGTCCCGGGGAGAGCTCGCGGTCGAAAACGACAACATCGACGTCGAGGGATGTCGCCTCTTGTGCAAGTGCCTCCGCCCGTGGGCGCCCTATCAACGTGCCGGCATCCAGGCTGTCGCGGCGCACAACAACGTCGAAGATCGGTACCGAACCGGCGGTATCGGTGAGTAGCGCCAATTCGGCAATGCTTGTTTCGGCCTCGGGAATGTCGGACGTCGAAGTCACAACACCGATGAGGAACGCCCTTTGGCGTTCGACATCGAAGTCGGTGACAGTCGCGGTGAGAAGCTTGCGCCGCCGTTCCAGGTGAGATCGATCGGTCATACGACTAATGCTACGGGATATTCCACACGTTGCGAGCGCGAGAGACCGGGCAAGAGCCCGTGCGGTCTACGACCCGGCGGCTTGACGCTCGACGACTTGTTCGTCCTGGTGGTCAAAACGGGTGCGCCATGTTGATTGACTCGCGAGTTCTGCAACGAATGCGGTCCTGGCTCGTTTGCCCGGCGCACTGTCAGGGACATCGGGAATGCCCTCGTAGAGAGATCCGAACCACGCCCGCAGTGCTGTCAGTGCTTCGGCACGAATCTGGCTGACCCGTGCCTGGGTGACCCCGAGCTCTTCGGCGATATCCTGGAGCAACTCACCCTGGAGGTAGTAACGGCGGACGACTTCGCTGTGTACCCCCGGCAGGTGTTCGACAGCATTCGTCAGCGTCCCCATCATCTCCTTGTGCTCGAGCGCAGCTTCCGGCTGGATGTCCGTATCTGTCTCGACGACGGTATCTCTGAGCGACATGCCGGTGTCGTCGGTCTCATTGTCGAGGTACAACAACATGGACGCCTGTGATCGCGCCTGGATCTGATGGAGCTCGTCGTCAGTGACACCAAGAGTCTTGGCGAGTTCTTTCTGGTTCGGAGCACGTCCCGAGCGCTCGGTGAACGCGGCGCTGGCGTCCTCCATCTCCCGGTAGCGACGTCGGACGGAGCGAGATGCCCAGTCACGGGAGCGAGTTGAGTCGATGATGGCGCCGCGAACACGGATGGACGCATATCGATCGAACGGAATACCTGCTTCTGGATCGTAACGGCGCGCAGCCTCGACTAAGCCAAGTGCTCCTGCGTTCCACAATTCCTGTCGGTCAACATGGCGGGGGTACCGAGCCGAAACTCGGGCCACCACCTGGCCGACCAGATCAAGATGATCACGAACCAAACTATTTTCAGTCTCATATGGGCGGACTTCACCGCTCATAACACACGACCCCTCACGGATGACAGGTCCAGTCCCCCAAACCTTTCATCCGGCGATGGAAGGGCTCCCAGAAGGACCAGTGGTTTACCTGTACGTCCCGTATATCGGACTATACCTTAGGCGCGCTAAATGACTATTGATTTAATAGTCACTTATCTCCCGGCGTGATCGGTCGGGCCTCGTCACACCCGATGCACTTTCGTCACGACCATGTCGGTGTGCGGTCCGGTCGCCGAAGCTGTGACTGTTGCTCGCCGTGAGAAATGCGCCGGGAAGTCCTTATCACCTCACCCCGAGAGCCGACAGCCCCCTCGTGGTTGACACGGATGTTGACCAGGAGCACACAGCTCCAGAAGTAACCATCGCACCGTCCTTACAAGGAGGTACACACAGTGCGTATCAATCAGAACATTGCGGCGTTTAACGCTTACCGCAATCTCCAGACGACCAACGGTCAGCTGGGCAAATCCCTCGAAAAGCTCTCATCCGGCTTCCGCATCAACCGTGCAGCGGACGATGCCGCCGGTCTTGCAAAGTCTGAGGGTCTTCGTTCCGAGATCCGGGGTAGCCGCCAGGCCATTCGGAACGCCCAAGATGGTGTCAGCTTCGTGCAGACCGCCGAAGGTGCGTTGAACGAGGTTCAATCGATGTTGCAGCGCATGCGTGAGCTCGCCGTCGACGCGGCCAACACGGCCACGACCGATGGTTCGGCCCAGCAGCTGGAGATCGCTGAACTTCGTTCAGAGATCGCCGCGATCGGGACGAACTCGACGTTCGCCGGCAACACTATCTTCCAGGACTACTCCGCTTCAGCACTGACCTTCCAGGTTGGCGCTAACTCTGGGAACACCCTGGACTTTGCACAGGATCTGACCTTGACAGCCGCCTCCGTTGGTGGCGCTGACATCTCGGGCATTGACGTATCAACCGATGCGGCTGCAGCGATCACCGCGCTTGATACGGCGATCGATGGCCTGTCGACCACCCGTGCAAACTTGGGTGCGACGCAGAACCGTCTTGACTCCGTTATTGCGAACTTGAGCGTTGCGGTTGAGAACCTGTCGGCTTCTGAGAGCCGGGTCCGTGACACGGACATGGCTGCCGAGATGGTTTCCTTCACACGGAACCAGATCATGCTGCAAGCTGGAACGGCAATGCTGGCGCAGGCCAACCAGACGACTGCGGGAGTTCTGCAGCTCCTCCAGTAGGCAAACCAATAACACAAACCGAGTGAAGGGGTGGTCCGGTCAACCCGGGCCACCCCCTCACCCGCAAGAACTACTTAGCGAAAGCAAACAAAGGGGCTCACAGATATGGCGGTTCCACTCTTTAACATCGGTGGACTAGCTTCTGGTCTCGACACCACGGCAATCATTGCCCAGCTCATGGATCTTGAGCGGTTGCCGATTCAGCAACTGGAGTTCCGCAAAGCCGGGTTTGAACAAAAGGACCTGGCCTGGCAGGGCCTCACCACCCGATTCTCTGCGATCCGTACCTCACTCAACAAGCTCGACTCGACGGCCGATATCGACAAATTCGCCAAGGTCGCAACCTCCAATGAGACAGCCGTCGGCGTTACAGTCTCTGGTTCAGCGCCTCCAGGGACGGTCTCGTTCACCGTCGACCAGCTAGCAAGCAACCAGCAGCTGGCCTCCAACACAACGTTTACCGATCCGACCGATCTTGTCGGTGCTGGTGACTTCACGATCTCTGTGGGCGGTGTCGATAGCACGGTCACCGCTGACGCCACGACCACGGTCGCGAATCTCGCATCCATGATCAATGGCCTCGATGCCGGCGTTACCGCCAGTGTCATCAAGGTTACCGACGGGGCTTACAAACTTCTCTTGTCGGCGGACGACACCGGCGCAGCGTCCGCGTTTACGACAAACACCGCGATAGCCTCGCTCGGGACGATGGACACACTGCAGATTGGTCAGGATGCGCTTGTGACATTCGGTTCGGGGGCTGGAGCGCTGCAACTGTCCCGGAGCTCGAACACGGTGACAGACCTCCTGGCGGGGGTGAGCATCGAGCTCAAAGCCACGACGACATCGGCGGTGTCGGTTTCGACAAGTCGGGACATCGACGCCGCAAAAGAGGCGATAACCACGCTCATGACCGACATCAACGCAACGCTGACCGAAATCGCTGATCTCACCCGATACAGTCCCGACTCGGACTCTGCCGGGCCACTGGTCGGTGACAGCACCGCTCGAGGTCTCGCGCTCACGCTTCGCTCTGCAATTTCCGGATCGGTAAACACCGCGTCGGTGGACTACCCAATCGCCAGTTCTGTCGGGATCTCATTGGGCCGCGATGGCATCTTCGTCATTGACGACACCAAACTGTCCGATGCGCTCGCCGACGACTTTGACGCCGTTGTCGGACTGTTGGTGCAAAGCGGATCTTCCACTGATCTGCGGGCTTCGTTCAGCAGTGCTGCAAGCGCCACTGTTGAAGGCGCTTACGACATAGTCATCACCCAGGCTGCAACCCGAGCCGGAGTCACCGGATCAACGTATGTGGCGCCTGGTGCTGATGAAACGTTCAACATCACCGTTGGCGCCAATGTTGCGAGTGTCACGATCACCGGCGGCTCGACGGCCGCGGACGCAGCGTCCGCCATCAGCGCAGCGCTCTCTAGTGCCGGGATCACCGGCTATTCCGTGTCGGTGACAGACCCGGGTACCGGCGATGCGCTCAAGATCCAATCAGTGGGTTATGGCGCGGGCCATTCCGTGACCATTGCAGCCAATTCGTTCGGACTCGCCGGGACCTTTAGCGGTACCGACGTGCAAGGCACTATCGGTGGTCAGGCTGCGTCCGGTCTTGGTCAGATCCTCACCGGGTCCGCAGGAGACCCGGTCGGACTCGGTGTACTCGTGAGCGCCACCGCAGCCGATGTGTCCGGGGCTGGTGGGTCGTTGAGTCTTGGCACCCTTACCTATCAGGCCGGGGTCTTCGGCGCCGTGGACAGCGTTGTTGAAGCCGCGGAAGGTTCGGGTGGGTCCCTTTCAAGAGCCCGAGACCGCTGGCAGTCTCAGATCGATCTCATCGACGATCGCATCTTTCGACTCGAAGACCGCCTCGACTACAAGGAGGCGTTGCTCATCAAGCAGTACACCGCCCTCGAGGTGGCTATGTCATCGCTCAGCGGTCTGAATCAGTATCTCGTTGGCGCCCTTGCCGGCCTGCCGAGCTTCGCCTCGACGCGCGGAGGCTAGGCAATGCTCGCAACAGGAACACACAGTGCAGCGGGGAACGCGTACCGCGTCCAGGCGGTGGAATCCGCCTCTCCGGCACAGTTGGTGCTGATGTTGTACGACGGTGCGCTCGGCGCCATTGCAGCATCGACCCGTGCGCTCACGGCCGATCAACGCGACCTGGCAACTGCTCACCGGGAACTGACCAGGGCACAGGACATCATTCTCGAGCTCCAGTTGTCGCTTGACCACGACCGCGGGGGAGAGATAGCGAGTTCGCTTGAGGGAATCTACGGGTTCTGCATAGACAGGCTGACTCAGGCGAACGTGAAGAAGGATATGCACCCGCTTGCAGACGTCACAAGGTTCATAACAGAACTGCGCGATGCCTGGGTTGTTGCGATGGGCAGCGCTACGTGATGACTACTTGGGACGAGATCGCATCCGATGGTGAAGCGCTCGTGGAACGCGTGGAAACATTGATTGCCTCAGAGCGCTGGGATGAACTGTCGACATCTACCTGGTCGATTGACACCATCCCGGACACTCCTATTACTGATGCCGAGCGCCTCCGGATCATTTCGCTCATGGAGGTATCGAGCCGGCTGTGCCGCGACGTTGCGGTTCGGATGTCCTCTGCTCGGACGAACATTGACGACATGCCGATGTTGCGAAAAGCCTCCACCGCATACATTTCTCACGGGACCTCCTGAATACTCAAACCCGAGCCTCATGCTCGGTAGGGTTGTGACCGAGCGCGTCGTCTGTGGAAGCAGAACGAGATGAGTGATCGCCACTTGAGAATCCGTCGGCTGGTCACAGTTCTTGGCGCGTTTGCCCTGGCGAGTGCTGCCTGTGGCGTCGATACGGCGCCGGACCAAGCGCCGGCAAGCACGGTACCGGCCGAGTCATTGTTGGTGACCCCACCTGGCACGGAACCGGCGGCACGGACCCGGTTCGGCTTTGGATTGTCGCCCTCGAGTTACGCAGGAACCGATCTCCCCGATTTTCTGGATCGGATTGAGGGCAACACGGACGTTCTCATACATGCGGGCGATTGGGGTGAACTGGATGGAACGGTGTTTGATGTGGCCGGCACCCTCGCCAAACAGACGGGGTCGGACTTTGTCGCGGTCGTGAGTCCAAGCACGGCGGGAGACCTGATTCGGCCCCTCGATGAAGCGACGAGGGAACGCTACGTGTCCTCGCTGCGAACCTTCGTCGCCGAGCAACGCCCGGCGTTTCTGGGTCTGGCAAATGAAGTCAATATGCTCGCGACCGATGATCCGGACGGTTTTGAAAAGACGGTGTCGTTGTGGGATGAGGCCCTTGTCGTTGTTCGCGACGAATCGCCCGAGACAGTTGTTTTCGTGACGTTCCAGCTGGAATGGCTACTGGGGTTGCGCGGAGGCTGGTTTGGTCGCCAGGTCGTCGAACCGGAGTGGGAGATCATCGATCGGTTCAAGGGCGCTGACGCGATTGGCTTCACCACCTACCCGAGCCTTGTGTTCGACGACCCGCTCGATCTGCCGCTTGACTACTGCACCCAGATCGGTGAGCGCACCGATCTGCCGGTGATCTTCACCGAAATCGGCTGGACCACGTTTGACGACCTACCGCTCCTGCCTGGATCCGAGAGAGAGCAGGTCGAGTTCATTGACGTACTCGCCGGTCAGACCGAAACCCTCGGCGTGGGGCTCCTCGTGTGGTCCTTTGTGCGCGCAGACCTCGTATCCGAGCAGCCCTTTCGTGGCATGGATCTCGTCCGTCCCGACGGAACTCCGCGCCCGAGCTGGCAACGCCGGCTCGACATGAGGAGATAACGGACCGCTGTCAGTGGCAATTCCTTAACTCCATCCCTGCGCTGCCGACTGCCCCGGTACAACAGACACGAGATGGATCTCGCTTTACGACTCAGGGAAGAACGCTTGACGTTCTTCCCTTTCGCGTTACCGGGATCTTTCTGAAGGGATTTCGGCATGGTGATGCCAATCAGTGACAAAGCAATGGAGACCATCGAATGGGCCATGAAGGCCCTTAACGCGCGTTCGGAGGTCACGGCGCAGAACATCGCGAACGCCCAGACCCCCGGCTATCGGGCCTCCCGCGTAAGTTTCGAGAATATGCTCGGTGAAGCCGTCAGTCGCGGACGTGTTGGTGAGCTCGACGGTCCTCTCGTCGAACTCCGCGGTGGTGAGCCCGACATCAATGGGAACGACGTCAGGATCGAAGACGAAGTTGTTGACATGGTCAAGACTAATCTCCTTGCTCAGTCGATGTTCCAAGCGTTCACCTTCAAGGCGAACGTACTCCGATCTGCCATTCGAGGTCAGTAGTCGTGGGTGCTTTTGACTCGATGGACATTGCCGCCACCGGCGCAAATATGTCCCAGACCTGGCTGAACGTACTTGCCAACAATATTGCGAACATCAATACCGTGCGCCCGCCGGATGAGGAACCGTTTCGCGCGAAACTTGTTGTTGCCCAGGAGGTCATTGGCGGCCACGGTACGGGCGGGAGTGGGGTCGAGGTCACACAACTGCTTGATGACCAGACCGACC
Organism: bacterium BMS3Bbin02; assembly: GCA_002898115.1. Classification (GTDB taxonomy): domain Bacteria; phylum Actinomycetota; class Acidimicrobiia; order Spongiisociales; family UBA5794; genus BMS3BBIN02. Next base: position 9,661 of record BDTL01000229.1, read on the forward strand.
CTCTCAAGGTATACGACCCGGGCCATCCGTTCGCTGACGAGGAGGGTTACGTGCTGCGTCCGGCCGTCGACCTTGCCGTGCAGATGTCCGATCTCATCATCGCCCAGCGCTCTTACCAGCTCAACATTCAGGTTATCCAAACCAGCGAAGAGACCTACCAGGCGGCCCTCAGGATCGGTCAGTGATGAGCATTCCGCCTATCGCCGGTGTGACCGGCATCACCGCTCCTTCCCAAGCCGCGGCCGCGACTGCACCAGCCCAGGGTTTCGGTTCGTCGATCGCCGATGCTCTCCAGGCAGTCAGCGACGCGGAACGCGTCGCAGACGCCAACGCCGCTGACGTCGCAACGGGTGGCGACACCAGCATTCAGGAACTCATGGTTTCTATGACAAAGGCGCAGCTCAGCGTCGACTTACTCGTTCAAGTTCGCAACAAGGCTGTCGAGGCCTACCAAGAAGTGATGAGGATGCAGGTCTGATATGGAACGCAAGGGACGATTCACAGACACCTTCGGAGCTCTTCCGTTGGCCCATCAGGTGGTCATCGGTATAGCCGCGGCGGTGCTTGGCATGGCTGGGTATCTCTTCTGGAGCTGGGCGGGTACCCCTTCGTACACGGTTCTGTACTCCAACCTGGATGATGTCACCCTTGCAACGGTCGTGCAGGAACTCGACCGGCAAGGTGTTGACTACGAGATCGGCGGGGGAGGGTCTCGAGTCCTGGTCCCGAAATCTTCGGTCTATCGGATTCGTGCGGATCTCACGAGTGCCGGTGTGCAGACGGGGACGGCGCCACAGGGTTACGAGATTCTTGACGGTCAGGGACTCAATGTCTCCAACTTCCGCCAACGGGTCGACTATCAACGTGCTCTCGAAGGCGAGTTGTCTAAGACGTTGATGGAGATGCGCGCAATTAACGGCGCCACGGTCCGTCTTGTCATTCCAGCCGAGGCACTTTTCCGGGAAGACGAGGAGCCGGCTACGGCGTCGGTCCTCATCGACACCAGCGGACCTCTCACCGATGTGGAAGTTGAGACAATCACCTTCCTGGTTGCATCTTCTGTTGAGGGATTGAAAGCAGAGAATGTAACAGTCGCTGACGTGGACGGGCAGGTCCTGCAAGCCGCAGGGCAGTTGTCTGTGTCGTCAGCGATTTCCAACCGGAACCTCCGGATGACACGCGACTACGAGGCAGCATTGTCCGCCGACGTTCGGCAGTTGCTGTCGTCGGTGGTGGGAGATAGTGCTGCTTCGGTCGTTGTGCGAGCCGAACTCGACTTTGACGAGACGTCAGTCGAGTCGGAAACGTATGCACCCGAGACGGCGCAGGTGACTCGGGAAGCAACCCTGGCCGAAATCATGTCCGGTACGGGCGCCCCTCCCGCGGGAACTCTCGGAGTTGATGGGTCCGAGGTTGAGGTCGTCGCATCCGATCAGTACAGCTACTCGAGGGATGAAGTGACCCGTGAATACGGCATCGACAGGGTTGTGACGAAGACGACGTCGGCCCCCGGGACTGTCAAGTCACTATCGGTCGCTGTCATACTTGACGACGGTTCGCTCACCGGGAACGCGGCCGCTGATCCCACTGAGGTTCAGCAGCTCGTGATCGCTGCATTGGCGATCGATGCCGGCAGGGGTGACACAATCGCCGTATCCAGCATGGCGTTCCCCGCGCCGGTTGAGGTCGATCCGACAGCCGAGACCGTCACAGCCGCAGCACCTACCGGGGACATCATCCCGCAGGCTGTCGGCGGTGTTGTGATGTTGCTTGTCGTGGTTGCCCTTCTCTTGATGACCCGGGGCGGAAAGTCCAAGGGGTCTGATCCTGTGGCCGCTGCGGCGGCGGTCCCTGCCGGTCTGCCGGGTGGTAGTCCGGTGAGTGCGGACGCGAGCGCTCTGGCGGCGGTCGGAGCTGGTGGCGGCGAGGTGGGCATGCAGACCGAAGTGCTGAACCTCGTGCAGCGTCAGCCTGAGGAGATAGCGATGTTGCTTCGCGGATGGCTGGCGGATAGACGATGAGTCTCACCCTCGCGCCACCGCAAAAGGCGGCCGCCCTTCTCGTGGCGGTAGGCGCCGACGCGGCGTCCTCGATCATGCAATACCTCACGGAACAGGAGGTCGAAACCCTTGCTGCCGAAATCGCCAGCATCGGTCGCCTCCATCCAGATACGGTCGAGTCGGTTCTTGAAGAGGTGTACCAGGAGGCTGCCTCCCAGCAACTCATCACTGCAGGCGGGATCGACTACGCCCGCGAACTGCTGACGTCGTGGAAAGGTTCGAAGGGCGCTGAGATCATTGATCGTCTTGTGGCGGATCTTGACGTGTTGCCATTCGGATTCGTTCGCGACATCGATCCCGAACAACTGGTCCATCTTCTCAAGGACGAGCATCCGCAAACGATCGCTCTCATTCTTGTGTATCAACCGCCGAGCTACTCAGCGAGTGTTATCCGCGGCTTCGACCCGGCACTCCAAGCCGAAGTAGCACTTCGGGTGGGGACGATGGGGAAGACGTCGCCAGCCGTCATCCAACGGGTTGAACGCGCCCTGCAATCCCGGCTCGGCAATGTATCAGCCGCCGAGGTATCGGTGCGTGGTGGTGTTGAAGATCTTGCCGAAGTTCTCAACAACAGCGATCGAACAACGGAAAAGGCGATTCTTGAGAAGCTGGCGACATCCGATCCGATCCTTACCGAACAGGTGAGGGCGTTGATGTTCATCTTTGAAGACGTTGTGTCGTTGGACGATCGCTCAATTCAGCTTGTTCTTCAGCAGGTTGATACAAAAGATCTTGCAATGGCCATGAAGGGTGTGGCTGCCAACGTGCGTGACACCATCATGAAGAATATGTCCCAGCGCGCCGCAGAGTCGTTAGTCGAAGAAATCGAATTGCTCGGTCCGGTTCGACGATCCGATGTAGAGGTTGCCCAGACCGCGATCGTCGCCGCCGTCCGAAGGCTTGAGGAAGCCGGGCAGATAGTTATTTCTCGTGCAGGGGAGGGCGATCTCGTTGAGTAGAGTTCTTCGCTCAGGAACCGCTGCTGCAACGCCGCGTGCGTACGGTGGAGGTGCTCCTCGTCTTCTTGATGCGGAGCTTCGCCGCATTGTTGATATGGCGGCCGAAGCTGCACATTCGCAGGGGTTCAACGCAGGCGTTGTTGAGGGCAGGGGTGATACCGCCAGTGCCGCAACCCGGCTGGGCAGCAGTGTGCTCCATGCAATCCACGAGCTTCGCCGCGCCCGTGAGGCGGACATTTCGGCATCGATCGACCTGGCGATTGAAATGGCGACCATGATCCTTGGTCACGCACCGGTGGGTGATCGCGAAGCGATGATCCGGCGCGTGTTAGACGCTCTCGACGAAGTCGATGACGCGACGGTCACAATTGCCGCCCACCCGGACGATGTCGTTCTTCTTCAGGAGGCGGTGCGCGGGGACGTCGACGTTCGCGCGGACGCGACGTTGGCGTCGGGCGAAGTGAGAATCCTCGGCGATTGGGCACGAGTCGACCTCACCCACGAGTCGGTCCTGGCGGTCATGAAGGAGGGGTTGTTGTGAGCCTCACCCGGCGTCTTCAGACCCTGAAGCCCTACCAACCGGTAGGCCAGGTTGCCCGCGTCACGGCACAAGAAATCGAAGTGCGAGGTCTGCGGGTTCGAGTCGGAGAGTCGATGGCGATCATCGGGGACACGGGGTCTCGCTACGGTGAGGTCGTTGCCCTCGCTCCCGATGGTGCGACCATCATGCTCTTCGGAGACGCCGGGGGAATCGGTAAGGGTGACATCGTCCGCCATGCCGAGGGAGCACTTAAGACGCACATGTCGAAGTCCCTCATTGGCAGGGTCGTTGACGGTCTTGGTCGTCCGATCGATGGTGGCCCTCCAATCGTGGGTGAGGCGGTGAGCGTTGAAATGGCCGCCCCGAGTCCTCTCGAACGGCAAAGGATCGACACCGCTTTGCCGGTAGGTGTTCGCACGATCGACACTATCTGTACGACCGGAAAGGGCCAGAGAATTGGGATCTTCGGAGGGTCAGGTGTTGGGAAATCGACACTCCTTGGCATGATGGCCAAGGGCACTGCCGCCGATATCACCGTTCTTGCACTCATCGGTGAGCGTGGCCGTGAGGTTCGCGAGTTCATCGAAGACGAACTCGGACCAGAGGGAATGTCGCGAGCTGTGGTTGTTGTTGCGACGTCCGACCAGCCCGCTCTGATGCGCATGCGCGCAGCACTGCTGGCAACACGCATATCCGAATGGTTCGCGGATCGAGGCAACGATGTCTTGCTGATGATGGACTCGCTTACCCGACTCGCCATGGCCCAGCGCGAGATCGGTCTTGCAGCCGGCGAACCTCCGACGTCGCGAGGATATACCCCCTCTGTGTTCTCTGTGATGGCCCGGTTGCTCGAACGAGCCGGCCCCCGACGCCGCGGGACGATTACAGGTTTCTACTCGGTACTTGTCGAGGGCGACGACATGACTGATCCCATAGCCGACGCCGCCCGATCGATCCTCGACGGACACATTGTCCTGGATCGACGGCTTGCCGTAGCAGGCCGCTATCCGGCAATTGACCCCCTTGCTTCGCTGAGTCGGCTCGCCTCCAAACTCATATCGCCGGAGCAGCAAGAGCTCGTGACTGCAGTTCAGTCGTCGATCGCCGCAGCTGATGAAGTTCGGGAGCTTGTCGAAGTGGGTGCCTACCTGCCGGGAACCAACCCGATGGCCGATCGTGGCCTCGCCGCGATGCCCGCAATCATTGAGTTTCTGCGACAACAGTCTTCTGATCGTGTGTCGTTCGATGCCAGCTGGCGGGCCTTTGAACAATTGCGTCCTCTGGTGGTGACCTGAGATGGCGAAACAGCGCAATCCCTTCGAGGTTCTGCACCGCCTCCGTTCGGTGAACGAGCGTCGGCGTCGCGCCGACCTCGCCACCGCCCATCTGGACGAGCAACGGGCCAAGCGCCTCATGGAAGAAGTTCGTACATCGCTGGAACACCCGCCGAAGATTGAGGAGCGGATGTCCCAATTGCAGCTCAGGGCGTTACAGATCCGGGGAATCACGTCAAACGAAATGCTGAATATGGCGGCCCGGGAATATGAAAGTGCTCAGAAGATGACTCGGTCCGCTGCTGGTGCATGGCGCAAGGCGGTCGGAGACGCTGACGCAGCTGAGAAACTCGCCACCCAGCGCCGGGAGAAGATTGCGCGCGAAGTAAGCGCCTCGTCCGAACGAATGCTGGATGACCTGATGACGATTCGGCGGGCGATCTCATGAACGGAGTGCAACAGGCTTTCGCGCGCATTGGTCAGGTGCAGGCCAGGATTGATCAGCTCAAACAGACGGTGTTTCCAGAAAGTTTCGCCAAGGAATTGGCCCTCGCGCAACAGGCGCGCAATTCGGCGGCGAACTCGGTCACCCCGGCTGCGGATCAGTCATTTCAACCCACGATCGGGCTGCTTGGCGGATCGGTGTCGGTGACCCCGGGACACCCGACCCGACGCACTGGACCAGCCACGTGGGAGAAGCCTCCGCCGGTGGGCACCTCGC
>BDTL01000230.1 GCA_002898115.1 bacterium BMS3Bbin02
AGATCCGGTGAACACGAACCGGAGCCGATCCTGCTGCATGGCAAAAGACATGGAGTCGCGCACGCCCGTCTCGGGGCCCTTGTACGCGAACAGTTCAAAACCGAACGCCGATGCGTAGAAGTGGGCGGCCTGCACCGCGTTGCCGACATAGAACTCGATGTAGTCGTAACCCTCAATTGGCATCGCATCATCGTTCACGCGGATCCTCCTGATCTCTAGCTCCCAGAATGCATGGCCGACGCACAACCATACGGCCGTCTCGCGACCTGTACGGTATCGGACGCGACATGATCACACAACGGACCAGCCGCGTTGTCCTTGAGATCAGTTCAGCGCCGGCAGTACGTCGGAGATCCCGAAGAGAAACAGCCCACCGATCCCCAGACTGAACACACCGACTACCACGCCGACAGTGAGATAGAGCGTCTTGGATCGCGTGGCTCCTACGAATCCGAACGCGGATCCGATAGCGATAAACGTGTTCATCGTGACGATGCCGGCCACAAAAACAACCAGAGTGGCGAGGCCGATGCCACGTCCGCCGGTGTTCGCAGCAGCGAGAAAGATAAGCACCTGGGTCGGTGTTTCCGCGCCAACCCCGTGGAGCATGCCAACACCGAATGACGTCTTCACGCCATAGTTCGCAAACGGTGCGTTCGGGTCCGTCGGATCCAGGTGCCCTTCATCGGTGGCGCCGCGGCGACGCCGTACCCACGCACGAGCACGGTGTTTCATGCGGTGCACCCACTGGAAGATGAGCATCCACCGGCTCCGCATGCGGAATTCTGCGCCATGGCGGGCAAGGGACACGAAAACCCAGATACCGAGCAAGACGAGTGTTGCGCCGACGAATCGCTCCATCATCGTTTCGACCGAATCCGGGATCGCGAATCCCGACAAAATGAGAATCGCGCCGAGGACTATCACAACGAACCCGTGGCCAAGCGCATACAGCGTCGAGTACCACAGGCCGCTCTTCGTGGTGTCCTGCGAACTGGTGATATCAGTTATGGCCGCTATGTGGTCCCAGTCGAAACCATGTCGCAGGCCCAGCAGGTACGACGCTCCGAGCAACGCCCATTCAGTTCCGGTCACGAGCGACTCCCTCGCCTATTGCGAATCGTTCGCAGTATACCGGAAACGCAACCCGGCATGTGCGCGGGCAAGACCGGTCTTCCCACACCCTCGGCCCGGGTCGTCACGAACGAGATGATTCACCAACGCCGAGTCCACGGGTGGTGGACCTGGCGTCATTCTCTGTCAGGGAATCTCGGATGTGCACAGGTCTACGGGAGTATGGAGTCGAAGCTACCCGGCAACCGCCCCCTGTTTGAACCATGTCAATGGAGGACCTCTTGATGAGTCGGAACATCGCGAGCAGGCGAGACTGAGAGTGCGCCGGGATCCTGAAGGAGTGAGTGAGAGACGGTTACCGAACTCTCGGTGGCGCAACATCGGCGAGCGTGGCGGCGTCGCTCGAAGCTCGGTTCGCCAGCACAGCAGCGAGGGGTACCAACGAAACTATCAAACCGACCACGGCGACGCCGCGGTACTGCCACCAAACAATTACGAAACCCGTCGTGAACGCTCCGACGGCGCCTGCTAGCGCCGTGAGCGTGTCGCCAAGTCCCTGGATGCTCACCCGGTCGCGGAGCTCTAGTTCCTCTTGAATGACCGTACTTCCCGCAACAAACCCCAGGTTCCATCCGAGACCGATGAGGAACAGCGCCACAACGAGCGTTGCCATGTCGGCGGTCGTCGCAGTCATGGCGACAATACCGGCAACGAGGAAGATACCCGTGGCCGCAACGATGACGGGACGTGTCCCCCACCGACGGATCGCAGCGCCGGTTATGGGTGCGACAGCAAACATGCCGAGTGTGTGAGCCATCATCACCCACCCAATCGCATCGAGACCATGCCCGTTGGCCCGCATGTGAACGGGCGAAATCACCATCACAAAGACCATCACAAATTGCGATGCCATCAGCGCCGCTAAAGCCAGTCGGATTGCCGGTATCCGGACAACTTCCCGGATCGGTCGGCGCTCGACATCAATCGGTCCGTCGCTTTCGACGACCGCAAGCTCCATCGGGTCGGGCCGCAACATCGTTGAGTAGTAGATGGCTGCCGCTGCGTAACCGACGCCTGCCATCATGAAGGGTCCCGCGAAGGCCTGGATGCCGAGCGCCTCAGCCATGGCGCCCGCTCTGGCGATCAATCGCGGCCCGAGAACCGATCCGATGGTCGCAGCCCAGACGATCAAGCTAATCGCTGAGACACGCCGGTCGTCTGCATGCATGTCGCCCGCAGCGAAGCGCGCAAGCTGATTGATCGCTCGCCCGGGCCCCATCACAAACAGTCCGACAACAAGAAGCACAAAGCTGCCCGTCCACAGCGAAACGACGGCTATGAATGCGCCACCGCCGGCAACTACGGCGCCGAGAACGAACGTGCGGCGCCGCCCCCATTTGTAGCTCAGCTGAGAAAACACGGAGGCGGCAACCGCGGTTCCGAGAACACCCACCGTTGCCGGCACACCGGCGAACCGTGCAGATCCCGAGAGGTACTCACCAGCGAGAGACGTCACCGTCGCGGCGGCAACGATCATCGTCGAAGTGAATGCGTTGCCTGCGAACAGCACAACCAGCAGACGTTTCCGGATGTCCTGGTGGCGCGCAGTCATTCGGCAATACTAGACGCGCGGGTCATAATGCCAGACGTTCATTACCGAAGCCTCACTCGTGCGGTGCCGATCGCCACGTTAGTTGAGGTCTCCGCACGACGACTCGTGGGGCAGGAGAGGACGAAACACCAGGCCGTATGACACGCCGTCACTCACCCACGGCGTTTGACTTGTAGCCTGGCCAACCACCTCGCGCAGCTGCGCGGCATCGTTGCCATCCACAACGACACACTCTCCGAAGGCGTCAGCGTTGCCGAGAGCAGACAGCGACCCGAACGGCCACTCGATTCCCACCGAGTCAGTGGGAACACCACCGAATGGCCACGGCCGAACCGCATACGCAGTTGGAACAAACTCCGTTACCGGCGCCGCCTCTGCTTGTTGTCGCACAAAGTCAATGAAGTCCGACGCACCTCTTCGCGCTGTGAGCTGTGAGCTATTCATTCCCGGCGTCGGCCCTCCAGATGTACCAATCCCGAGTGCATAGATCTCCACTACATGCTGTTCACCATCGACCGTAACCGTGATTCGAGTCGTGCCCGCGTCAGCAACATTGGTGGTTCCGTAGTCGTCGAGCGGCGTAAGGACTCCACTCGAAGCCGCCCGAGCCAGGATCGATTCGATGGCAGCGTCATCCAAACGCGCCGCAACGAGATTCGGCAATGCGGGACCCGGCCAGATCGCGATCGTTGGTCCCTGGGTGACGAGTGTGCCATCACCGTACAGAGCGATCTCCGGCATCTGACCCAACGAGACCTCCACCGGAACAAACCCACCGAACGTTTCAATGACCACGATGGGCGCGGTCGGGTCACGGTCCCATGTGCCGGGAGTAGTCGGGGTGGATGTGGCAGCTCCGCCGCCACATGCTGCGACGATCAACCCAAACAGTGCGAAAACGATGTAGTTCTTCATAACAATGAGACGGTACACCGCGCGCCGAAGGTTCCTCTATCCTGACATGAAGTTCGTGCTTCCGGTAAAATGCCGCGTGACACGTTTGAACCGGAAACGGGTCTCGGATCACGATCAACTCGGAGCCGGTAGCCAAACATGCCGTACGAACTCGAACGCTCACTCCGGGGACGACGGTGACTGCCGTGTCCAGGTTGAAGGCCGCTCTCATGAGTACGTTTGTTAGCGGCACCCCGGAACAGAAACTCGGCTCGTTCCTCGGAGTTTTCACCCCCTCGATCCTGACGATTCTCGGTGTTATCTTGTTTCTGCGGACGGGTTGGGTTGTCGGCACAGTCGGCCTCGTGCCCACGCTGGTGATTGTAGGGATAGCAAACGTGGTCACCCTCGTCACCGCATTGTCGGTCTCGGCCGTCGTCACCAACATGCGCATCGGAAAGGGCGGCGCCTACTACGTCATTTCCCGCAGCCTCGGGATCGAAGTCGGTGCTGCCATCGGGGTCCCGCTCTATCTGGCGATGACGTTCTCGGTAACCCTGTACGCGTTCGGGTTAGCCGAGAGCATCGCGGTGGTGTGGGCCGACGCCCCACAGGGACCAATCGCCGCAGTAACGATCCTGGTCGTCGCCCTCCTCGCGGCCCGCGGTGCGGGAGCAGCGCTCCGGCTCCAACTACCGATCATGGCAGGCATCGTCCTGGCTTTGGTCGCCCTACTGATCGGCTCACTCGAAAACGCCGCCGACGGCGTCTCGATGCTCGCCACACCACCAGTCGGCGCTGACTTTTGGGCTGTCTTCGCCATATTCTTCCCGGCAGTGACCGGAATCATGGCCGGCATCAGCTTGTCCGGCGATCTCAAGAATCCCAGGAAAGCAATTCCAAAAGGCACCATTGCTGCGGTTCTTGTCGGTTTTGCGGTGTACGTCACCGTGCCGATCATATTGGCGGCCGCAGTACCTCAGGCGGAGTTGGTGTCGAACAACCTCATCTGGTTTGACCTCGCTGGACCACTGTCCATCCTCATTCTCTGGGGGTTGTGGGGGGCCATCTTTGCCTCAGCTGTCGGCAGTATTCTTGCCGCGCCGCGCACACTTGAGGCGATGGTCGATGACCGAATCCTGCCCCCGGCCCTCGCTACTCGGTCCCGACTGATCAAAGGACCGGGGATCCCATTGCTCATCAGCACCGCTCTGGCCTTGGGCGGAGTTCTCCTCGGGGACCTTGATGCGATCGCCCCGCTCCTTACGATGTTCTTCCTCACGACGTACGGCACCATCAACCTCGTCGCAGGACTCGAGGCCTTGAGCGGTGACCCGTCCTACCGACCGACCTTCAAGTTGCCCTGGTGGGTGTCAATCGGCGGCGCGTTCGCGTGTTTCTCGGTCATGTTCCTGATCAACCCGTTAGCACTGGCAGTGGCCCTCATCTTTGAGGCGGGGCTGTACGTGTTCATGCGGCGTCGAGCAATGACGGCACCGTGGGGAGACCTTCGACGCGGTGCTCTGATGTCACTCGTTCGATCCACGGCGATCAAGCTCTACCGCCTTCCCAAGGACCCAAGGAACTGGCGACCCAACATCCTCTTGTTCGCGGGCGACGTCGACCGCCGCGCGGAACTGGTCAGATATGCGGCCTGGCTCGCACAGGAACGCGGCATCCTCACAGTCGTCAAATTGCTTGTCGGTTCGATAGACACGCTGGCAACGGATCGCTCAGCCGAGGTGGCAGCGTTACAAACGGGCCTCGACGAGCTCGGAGTCGTCGCTTTTCCCGAGGTCAACATCGTCACTGAATTCGAGTCAGGATCGGTTGCCGTAGCCCAATCCAATGGAATTGCCGGCATCGAGTCCAATACCGTTATGTTCGGTTGGAGCGACAAACGCGAACGTCAGACCTCCATCCTTACGGTCATCGAGCAACTAGCCGCCCTGGGGAAGTCTGCGGTTGTAGCGCGAGTTGTCGGACGACATTGGAACGGCAAGCGCGGCGACATCCACGTGTGGTGGGGAGGCCTTGAACAAAACGGCGATCTCCTCGTGCTCCTCGCCCACTTGCTCTCGCTCAACCCAACGTGGCGAGACTCCAACATCGTCATCAACAGCATTGCCACCAACGATGCCACCAACGTGCAGAACAAACAGCTCCTCGACCAGCTCTGCAGCTCCGCCAGGATCAAGGCAACCACAAACACGATCCTCAAGCCGGAGGGAATGACTGTCCGTCAGATGATCTGTCAGGTGTCCAAGGACGCCGGTGTTGTGTTGCTCGGTCTGCGTGGCAACGAACCCGGTCAGGAAGCGGACTATGCCGAGCGTATGGGTGCACTCATGGAGGGTCTGCCGACCGTGCTCTTCGTCCGCAACGCCGGAATCTTCCGCGGCGAACTGCTCGGCGATACCACGGAGGAAGCTGCGACGGAAAAGGACTGGGAACAAGACGTCATCCCCACCGACTCGGACCAATAGGCCACACAATCATCTCTTCTCATAGACGACCCAGCACCGCGTTTCTCAGCTTGAGATCCCCCGGGACCACCGCCTCAGCCAGTGGGCCGAATCGGTGCGGCGTCCACATCTCGGGCACCCTGCGTGGATTCCTC
>BDTL01000231.1 GCA_002898115.1 bacterium BMS3Bbin02
GAAGCGATAACACGGGTCAAGGATGCGGGGATTACGCCCATCATGATCACTGGCGATAACACCCGGACCGCATCGACCGTGGCGGCCCGGGTGGGTATCGATGACGTGCTCGCCGAGGTCCTGCCTGCGGGGAAGGCCGCCGAGATCCGCCGACTCCAGGAGACCGGGAAGCGGGTGATGATGGTTGGAGACGGAATCAACGATGCTCCGGCGCTCACCCAGGCCGACATCGGTGTCGCCATCGGTGCCGGGACTGACATCGCAATCGAGTCCGCCGACATTGTGATCATGAGCGGCCGGCTCGGTTCCGTCATGGACGCGCATTCGATAGGTGTGTCGTCTTATCGAAAGACGAAGCAGAACCTGGTGCTCGCGTTTGCGTTTAACGGTATTGGCGTTCTTGCCGCGGTGTCAGGTCTGGTGAGTCCGGTGTGGGCGATGATCGCGATGATCTCCTCGGTTACCGCAGTGCTTGCGAACTCCTTCGGAGGTCAACTCCTGCGCGGCGAAAAACTCAACACGAGATATCAATCCGTCACCCAGGACGACCACCACGGTGACTCGGACGAACCGGAGAACACGGATTCATTCCAAACGGATCGCACGCCACTGGCCGATGTCCGCATCGACGGCCACACCGTCCGCATGTGGTCCGGTGTCGCAGCCGCAATCACCACACTGACCCTCCTCGCCGGCATCTGGCAAACGTAACACCAGATCCTGAGACCCCTCCCACTTCCTTCGCTCCATTGCGGCGTTGATCTGTATCTCCATGGCGACAGGGCTCTCACTGCTCACGAGGTCCTTGTCACATCTCGGGTTCGAGAATTATCCGTAAATCGAGCCTCTCGTTGTGGGGATCGGCGTCGATTTGCCGTCCGGTGCTGTCATAGAAGGTGATCGTCGCAGTTTCTCCACTCGCCGGGAGCTCGACAGCGACGAGCGCTAAGGACGACTCTGCCCCGAGCCGGACCGGGGAAAGCTCGATCGGTCCCTGGTTCTCCAGGTCGATGCGTACCGTGACTGTTTCGATTGACACCTCTCCGATCAGTACTACGCCGTCGGTTGTGGCAAAGGGCGGCCAGAATTCGACGTCGCCGCCCGGGATGAAACCACAGCCGAAGTCGATCATGGACCTGCCCGCACGTTCCAGCCAGGCGCAATCGCCACGGTTGCCGGCGGTAGGGTTTCCTGCCTTCTTCTCGACCACCTGACCAAAGACGCTCCACCCATTGCCGGAGGCGACGGTGACCGGCTCAGAAACCGGTAGGAACGAGGCGGCGGTGGGTTGGTTCTCGGTGCCCGGCCCTTCAGATGGCTGAGCACCGATGGCCTCCCACCGCGTTGCAGTCACGGAGCGGACGCGACGAGCCGCCTCGACTACCTCATCCGGCGTCAACGCCGCGCTGGTGACGAAATAGGTGACGTCGTCACCGTCGGTCCAGATCACACCCCACGTCAGGGCGTCCACCATCGCCAGCACCCCTGGACGGTCATTGATGTCGACACCGCGCGCCTCGCCCCATTGCAAGAACATATCGGGCTCTGTGATCGCAAAGCCCTCGTAGCTCACGATCTCCACCGTTCCGGCTTCGCCCTGATATACCAGGACACGTGCGATCGTCTCCGGCGACGGGAACAGCGTCTGTGGACCTTCGTAGATCGGGTTCAAACCGTCGGGAATCGCGTCGCTTGCATCCCAACTCCGGCGTGCCGTGATCGCCGCGAAGTCGAGAAGCTCGTCGCGAGTGAACCCTTGACCGACCATGAAGTACCGGCGATGACTGACGTCATCTGTCCACTCCACTCCGATGGGACCGGCGGGTGAGGCAGTCTCACCGAGATCGAACGAGAATCCGCCGTACTCAACGTTCCGGATCTCGGAGAATGTGCCGAACTTGTAGATCAACTCGTCCGCTGCATCACCCTCAAGCAGCGCAATGGCCTCGGTGATTCCATTCTCGCCGGTTCGCGTCCATGACTGCATCCGGATGACCGGATTGGAGGCTCCGGGGTCGATTGCCATCGACTCCTTGGACGTGATCCTCGCGTCGGGTCCCAGAACCGAAGCGGGATCATCGAGTACGATAAACGGTCCGGAGACCGACGGGAGATCAGCCCCGGGCGGGGAGGCCCCTCCGGAACGAAACATCAGAGTTACTCCACCCAGGACAACTAACGTCGCCAACGCACCGGCCACAGCAGCGAAAACCGCGTTTCGTCGAGCGGGCCGCACCCTGGCGGAGTTGGGCCCACCCGACACCGACGTGAGGGTCAATTCCTCCAGATCCCTCGCCACCGGTGTCCGATCTACGACGGTTTGGTAGGTTTGCCGAAACGCGGCAATCTCTCTCGAATTCCGATCAATGTCCATCAAGCACCTCTTTCAACGAGCGACGCGCTAGATACAGATAGCGCTTTATCGTCCCCGGTCGAGCACCCATGAGTCGAGATGTCTCCGCGACCGACAGATCTGCCCAGTACACCAAGAATGTCGCTGCACGCTGGCGCAATGGCAGGTTCATCACCGCAGACAGAACCTCGGGTTGTGGCTCCGGCCAAGGTGGTTGTGCAGCGTCAACTACGGCAAACGAGGGCCGTCGTCTACTTCCTACGTTTCGAGCCTGATTCAGGACTGCCCGGAACAGGTAGGCCCGAGCATCCTCGAGGTCGCTGAGCGAACGGCGCTCCAACAGTCGCAACACCACGGCAGAGACAACATCGTCTGCCGCATCAGGACCAACAAGCGCAGCCGCGTAACGCACCAGATCATCCTTGTGTTTTCTGAAGATCTCGGAATCAGAATTGCTCACACTCTTACCACACACCAGACCCGTCCCCGGTTGCATCACCCGCCAGAACCTTCATTGTCGTATATGCCCGAAGGCGCTGTGCGCAGACCGACAAACCGAGGCTCGCTACGTGACCAGCGCCGATGGTTTCAATGCTCGCTGGGAAAGCGAGGAGAGAATGCTGCGGCTTCGTGTCAGCGAAATGGTCGAGTCGTGGTGTCTAATACATGACACTCACACGAGGGGGATGATGTGCGGCTCGACTCGCCGGCAGTAACGGATGCGGAAATCTACGCCGAACACGCCACTGCGCTCGTTCGGTTTGCAACGGTGCTGGTTGGCCCCAACGACGCCGCCGACGTCGTCTCGTCGGCGGTCCTCAGGGTGCTCAGTTCACCCGGGTGGACGTCAGTGACGAACCAGCGGAGCTACCTCCACCAGGCGGTAGCGAACGAGGCGCGCAACTTTCGCCGCGGCGAAACAAGAAGACACGACCGAGAAACTCGGGTCCCCACCGCCAGCGTCTCATACCCACGGGAAGTCCACCCCGAAGTGCGGGCAGCCGTGGCCCGACTCAGTGTCCGACAGAGAGCCACCGTTTACCTCGCGTATTGGGAAGACATGACGGATCACATGATCGCCGACTACTTGGGGATCAGCGCCGGGTCCGTGCGACGCCACCTGGCAAGGGCTCGCAATCACCTGAGGAGAGCACTCAATGAAGACCGATGACAAACAAGCAATCCGTGAGGTCCTGGCGTCAATGATTGCTGAGGCACCTCCGCCGACGGATTTCTCGAACCTAACGGAGATCCAAGTCGTACACACAGCTATTCGTCCACGTCGCTCCCCTCTGGTTGCCGCGCTGGCAGGGTTCGCCGTCGCGGTCGCCGTGATCGGCAGTGTTATCGCCATCACGCAGCGCCCCGCACCGGTATCCATCTCCCCGGGGAGTGGGGCCGACGCGTCAATATTTATGGTGCCTGGTGTTATGCCGGACGACCTTGAACTCGCCGTCGCCGACATCTGGACCGACGGCTTCAGCACCATGCAGAGTTTCTTGCTCCCCGGGAGGACCGGATGGGTTGAGGGCGACCGGGTCGTAAACATCAATATCAACAACATGGTCGAACAGGCGGGTGGCGACGTCGCCGTATTGGACCTTGTAACCGGAGATCCTGAAGCGTTCTTCGAGGTCCTCCGCCAGCAGACCAAGGACTCCTACCCCGACTCACAGCTGACGTTTGACGAGATCACCGTTCGCGGACGACCGGCCCTACTCGTGGAACGCACCACAACCGTTGATCCGAACACTCCGAACGGACCCATTGATGTGGCGATCGGCGTGATAGTTCTCGAAGGAAACGGCATCGTCTCCGAAACCGGCACCCACCAAATTGCACGAGACGTCGCCATCGCCATTGCGGAAAGCCTCACACCGGTCACCGCCGAGGACTTCGAGGCCTACACGACCACTCAGCCGTAGTCCCCGACCCGGCGGGCACGGTTTGTCCGGGCTCCATCTGTTCTCACCAGGCCGGGTTCGGCAGCCAGCGACCCTCAACTCGGTCCGGACAAGGACACTCGACTGGGCTGACGAGCAGTACCGCCATGTCGTACGCCATCCGATGGTTGCAATGCTGGCCTTGCCGGCCATATACCCTTGTGAGGGAGTTGCCGAACGACATGTAGGTCCTAAACGTGGGTAGTGATGACCGGGAGTGGTTGGAGGGGATGTGGAATGCGCATGCCGACCTTGTCTTCGCCTACGCAGCGCGCCGACTCGGACCCGAGCGCGCCGAGGACGTTGTGGCCGACACGTTCGTGGTTGCGTGGCGGAATCGGACACGACGCCCACAACGCGAGCTCCCCTGGCTCTACGGCGTCGCTCGCAGAGTCATCCGGGACCGCTATCGCTCGGAGGTCCGCTGGGAGCGCCTCCTGCAACGAGTCGGCCCCGCAGTTCCGGGGGCCGTCGACAGCGTGGCGAGCAGCGCATCAGCCGCTGTCGCAGCGAACCGGGCACTGGCTGCCCTCAATGAGACAGACAGGGAAACCCTTCTGTTGGTGAGCTGGGAGGGGCTCGGCACACGGGAAGCATCGGCCACCATGGGTATCACGCCGGCCGCCTTTCGGATGCGCCTCGCACGGGCGCGGCGCCGCCTGACTGCGCATATGCACGCATCCGGGCTCGAGCAAACAGGGGCTCCCGATCACAAAGGACGGAGGCACTCATGAGACCCAACCACGAAATCCTCAACGACATCAACCCGTACTCGTCCCATGACGTGGAGGGGTGGTCTGAGAGTCCGGCCGGACAGCGAACTCTGACGCAGGTACTTGAGCGGGCCGCGAAAGATATGACCCCATCCGACCGCCGAGAGGAACATCGGCGACGTCCGTGGCTGGTCGCGGCCACGGCGGCGGCGGTCGTCTTGGCTCTCGCAATCCCTGTCGCGCTGGTGATGCGATCCCAAGATGGCGTTAGTCCCGGCGGCGGGATAATCCCGTTCGGCGGCCTCTGGATACTTGATTCGTTCACTGTGAATGGGGAGTTCACGACCGTCGAGATCGGTGTGAACTCTGCCGAGCTTCCATTCATCGAATTCGGACCGCAGGTCATTGGGAACACCGGTTGCAACAACTTCAGCGTAAGCGAGGCCAACTTCACGCCCGAAAGCGGCACACTGATTCTCGAAGACGTCGCAGTGGATACCACACTTTGTGGTGAGGAAGACGGCAAGGGACTGATGCGTACCCCGAGAGCGTTTCGCGAGGCGATGGGGAACCCGTGGGGATTCGACGTGTCGACCGTCGATGACACAATGCAGTGGCTTCTTCCCGGAAGCACACGGCTTTTCTTCGTCAGAGACGATGTCGGGATCGAGTTGACAGCCGACGAGGGACGCCAGATCCCTGGATGGGTGAACCAGGTAGGGTTGGCTCAGTTTCATCCGGTCCTGTGGCGAGACCGTCTTGATCGCATGTGTGGCGAGGGGGTCTGGAACCCCGACGTCGCCGTCCGACTGTCGGCGGAGTTCATCAACACCGACCTCGAGGCCGGCACCTCGGTGCGAGTCGAGGGTATTGGGCCACCGCTCGCGGAAGATGGCGCCCTCGCTCTGTGGTTCATGGCGGCGAACACGTGCAAGGACCGCTTCCCTACTGGTGCCATCGAGCAGGGCCCACCAAGCTTCGGTGGGCCAGCAGAATCCTCGCCTGAGCCTGGCGCCGAGGTGCCAACCCTCCTTCCCGTCCGGTTAGGGGACGGTCAGGTCTGGCCGGAGAAGCCGCAGCTCGGACGACCTACCGAGATCGCCATTGCCTTCGCCAACGATGTCCTCGGATGGCAGTCACCGAGCGCGACCGAACTGTCAGTGGTCGACGCATCCGGGCAGGTGTGGGTGCGCCTCATATTGAACAACGACGCCGTGCCGATCG
>BDTL01000232.1 GCA_002898115.1 bacterium BMS3Bbin02
AGCTTCCTCGAAACAACCGCGCTCCGGCTCATTGCTGCGGGTGTGGAGCCGGAGAGCGTAGCGATCGATCCCGGCATCGGATTTGGAAAGACCCTTGACCACAATGTGGCGTTGCTTGCCGATCTCCGGAGTCTCGTCGAGCTGGGGTATCCGGTGCTCCTCGGCGCGTCGCGCAAGGGCTCGCTCGGCCTTGTTTTGCGCTCGTACGGCTTCGATATTCCTGCGGCCGACCGTGATCCGGCGACCGCCGCAACCACTGCTTTGGCGATCAGTCAGGGGATTTCGATTGTCCGTGCACACAATGTTGCGAGTACGGTTCAGGTTGCACGCATAGCGGACGCTATCGTAGCTACTCGCATCAACAACATTTCGGGATCAGAGAGGTCGTCGTGGCAGGTTTAGAGCCCAGGGGTTTCACATGGGTGATCAATGGGAAGCTCGCCGTTTCGGAGCGGATCGGTGGGTATGGAATCCAGCATCGCCGTGTGCGGCGCGAAGAGGAAATCCTCTGGCTCGTCGAAGCCGGGATCAATTCGGTGGTGTCGCTGTTGGCCGGAAATCAGAACGAAGCGGCATACGAGCTCGCCGGCCTTGCATACGCACACTACGTAGTCGATGACGACTTTGATGTGGAACAAGCGCCGGCGATCTTCGCGGTGTTGTCTGATGCCCTGAAACCGGCCGGCGCTGTCGTTCTGTTGCACCGCGATCTGGTGGATGACACCGTGGTTGGGTTACTCGGAGGATATCTGGTCCACACCGGTCTTGTTGAAGACCCGATCGTGGCGACAGCGACGATTCAGGAAATCATTGGCCGGGCGATGGGTCCGGAAGGCCGCCGTCTTATTTCTCAGAAGGCGTAGACATGTCTACCCGCGCCCTTGTGGGGCTCGGGTCGAATCTCGGTGATCGGCGCGAACTTCTGCGGAGCGCCGTTAAGCGGATCCATGGTCTTGGAACTCTTGTAGGGATGTCCTCGCTCTATGAGACGGACCCGATTGGCGGACCCGAGCAAGATCCCTTTCTCAACGCTGTGGCTGTTCTCGACACTGATCTGACCGCCAGGCAGTTGCTGGATCGTCTCCTCAGTATCGAGCGAGACCTAGGGCGCGTCCGTCGTGAACGGTGGGGGCCTCGTTCAATCGATCTCGACCTGATTGCGTTCGGCGATGAGCGCATTGACGAACCGGGGCTGTCCGTGCCCCATCCGCGTCTTGCCGAGCGACGCTTCGTCCTTGAGCCTCTCGTCGAGGCGTTTCCCGACGTTGAGATTCCAGGGATTCCCGATCTGGGGCGGGCATTGGCAGCGGTGGCAGATCAAGATGTTTGTCGGCTTGAGTCCGCGGGGGTGAAAGCACTGAAACGGGCAATGTGGATCGCGATCGGCGTACTTCTGCTGGTGAGCGTGGCGATCGGCTTGCTCGGCTCGTAGGCGTCGGACGAGTTGGCGGCCGGGCGCTGCGTGTCGTCGGCGACCGTTCGTGGGGGTACTACATTGTGCGCATGTGTCCACCCGCTAGCAGCGCTACTCGAGAGAAGATCCTTCTCAGGCTGAAGGAATCCGGTCCGGCGACGGCATCGTGTCTCGCCGAACAACTCAGCGTGACGTCGTCGGCTGTCCGACAGCACCTGTGTGAGCTTCAGACCGAGGGTTTGATTGAATCCGAGGAAGTAAGGGTGGGAACGGTTGGGCGCCCGAAGAAACGCTGGCATGTTGTTTCCTCGGCCGCAGCCAACGCCCGTTTTCCCGACACCCACGCCAATCTCACCCTTGCACTGATCGCCGCCGCACGGGCAGCCTTTGGTGACAGCGGAATGGAACGTCTGGTTGCCGAGCGGGTACGGGCACAGACGGAGGATTACCTCCAACGAATCGAGGTAGGCGCATCCCTGGCCGATCGTATCGGCAAGCTTTCCGAGCTGCGGTCTGAGGATGGGTACATGTCAGGCTGGGTTGAGGAGTCAGTGGGAACCTATCTTCTGTGGGAGAGCCACTGTCCCGTGTGCGTGGCAGCCACGACCTGTCAGAGCCTCTGCTCCGGCGAACTAGATATGTTTCGAGGGGTCCTTGGCGATGGTGTTCGTGTCGAAAGAGTGGAGTACCTCATGGACGGAGACAGACGATGTGCCTACCGCATTGAAGAGTCGCCGATCTCATTCCTGGACGACCCCGCGAGTTGAAACGGCTAGCGTTTGTCGGGTACCAGTACCGACAGAGGACTGAAGCAACGTATGCGCATCACACTGATTGGTCCGGGAAGGGCCGGCCTCTCAATCGCTTACGCCGCGAAAAAGGCGGGTCACGAGATCGTTACGGTCGTTGCGCGACGTCCCGATGCGGCGAGGAACGGTGCACGGAAGCTTGATGCCGTTGCTTCGGTGCTCGACCGCCAACTCGCACCGAGCGATCTCTGGATAGTTGCGACGCGCGACGACGCCATCGCCTCGGTTGCCGAGACCCTCGCAGAGCGCCTCGGCGAGGGTACCGATTCCCCGAAGACTGCAATCCATCTCTCGGGTCTCTCGTCGATCGAGACCCTCGCACCGCTACGGGAGTTCGGCGTCCTTATTGGCTCCGTCCATCCGTTGCAGACCATGCCGAACCCGGAGGTCGGACATGTTCGTCTGCACGGCGCCTGGTTTGGCATTACCGCTGACCCGGGTTCCTACGACAATCTCGCGGCGTTCGTTCAGTCTCTCGGTGGTCGACCCTTTGTGATTGCTGATGAAGCCAAACCCACCTACCACGCTGCTGCTGCGGCGGCTGCGAACTTCACACTGGTCAACATGGTCGTCGCTCAGGATCTGCTCGACGCAGTTGACGTTCCCATCAAGGTGCTGGGTCCACTCATGGAAGCGATCGTGGCGAACGCCGTCGAGATTGGTCCACGGGCAGCACTGACGGGACCCGTCGCACGCGGCGATGTCGATACGGTTGCCGCGCAGATTCTGGCAGTCGCCGAGCATGCACCGGCAATGCTGGGGATTTTTGTGAGCAATGTTGCCTCCCTCGCCAGGATCGCAGGAAGATGGGACCAGTTCGCCGATCTTGTCGACGAGCACACATCATGAAGCTTGTGTCGACGTGGGCGGATGCTCGAGCCTCTACGGTTGACCGGGGTACGGTTGGGCTGGTGCCGACGATGGGGTTTCTTCACGAGGCGCATACCGCCCTGTTCGACGCAGCGGTTGCTGCAAACGATGTCACGATTGCAACCGTTTTCGTGAACCCGCTCCAGTTCAACAATGTCGACGATTTCGTCGCCTATCCCCGCAACCTGGATCGCGATCTCGACATCGCTGATGCGGCCGGCATCGATACTGTGTTTGCCCCCTCAGAAGGGGAGATGTATCCCACCGACATGTCGACCACCGTCTCGACAGGGGCAGTTGCGACGCGAATGGAAGGGGAGTATCGGCCCGGCCACTTTGATGGCGTCGCGACCGTGGTCGCGAAACTGTTCGCCGGGCTTCGACCAGACACGGCGTATTTCGGGAAGAAGGATGCCCAACAACTTGCTGTTGTCCGCACGATGGCCCGGGATCTTTCTCTGCCTGTCGATGTCGTGGGTTGCTCGACATTGCGGGAGCCTGATGGCCTTGCGCTGTCGAGTCGAAATGTCCGCCTGGACCCGGCTCGGCGTTCCGAAGCGACCGCCCTGAGTCGTGGGTTGCAGGCCGCTGCCGATCTGGTGGCTGAGGGCGTTGTTGACGCAGCCGCCCTGGTCGGAGTCGTTCGCACGGAACTCGACCGTGCGGGAGTCTCACCCGAGTATGTCGAACTCGCGGACCAGGCCGGCGCGATGCCGATCAGTTCGGTCGATCGACCGTGCTTTCTCGCCGTGGCAGCATGGATAGGGGAAGTCAGACTCATTGACAACATTCACATCGATATCATTGCGGGGCTGCCGGTCCCGGATCGGGGCGTGACGCTATCGTCTCGGAGCGTCCTGTACGGAGGGTCGTAACACACATGCTGCTGACACTTGATGTTGGAAACACCCAAACCGCGGTCGGCCTTTTCGCCGGGGACGACCTTGTGGGCCACTGGCGGATGACAACGAATCCCGATCTGACCACCGATGAGATGCGGCTCGCTTTGCGTGGCGTTCTCGGCCTTGGAGACCACGATCCCCAGGACATCGACGGTATCGCGATCTCGTGTGTTGTGCCTGCGATCACTGTGCCGCTGCGCGGCGTTGCGGAGCATATCGCTCCTGGAGCAGTCACCGTCGTCGAACCCGGTACCAGAACCGGCATGCCGATTTCGATCGACAATCCCCGCGAGGTCGGTGCGGATCGCGTCGTGAATGCCGTCGCCGCACGGCAGCGTTACGGTACGCCGGTTGTGGTCGTCGATTTCGGGACGAGTACGAACTTCGATGTCGTAGGGCCCGATGGAGACTACCTGGGCGGCGCCATTGCTCCCGGTCTCGTGTTGTCGACCAATGCTCTTACCCACGGAGCTGCTGCGCTGCGTAACGTGGAGTTTCTGGAGCCACGTAGCCCGATCGGCAAGGGAACTGTCGAGGCCATCCAGTCGGGAGCCCTGTACGGTCACGCCGGGTTGGTCGATGGGATCATGGAGCGCCTGGTGGGGGCGCTAGGTGTTCCGGCGACTCGAATTGCAACGGGAGGGCTGGCATCTACCATCGTTGCGCATTGTTCCTCAGTCGAGATCATTGATCCGTATCTCACCCTTGAGGGCCTTCGAATTATTCACGATCTCAACCGGGATACATAATGGACGACGATTCGACTGATGGTCCCAACGACGCGGACGACCTGGCCGCGCATCCGCTCACTGCGCGCCGTCTTGAGAAGCACCTTGCCGCGCTCGACGCCAACGTGTATCCCTACCGGTTCGAGCGTACCCATCTCACTGGCGAGCTCCATGAGCAGTTCGCCGATCTTGAGCCCGGTTCGGAGACGGACACAGTCGTACGGGTAGCGGGACGAATGCTCAACGTGCGGTCGATGGGAAAGCTCACGTTTGCGGTCCTCCGGGATGCTGCGGGCCGAGTGCAGCTCTTCGTCGACAAGCGCACCCTTGGTGATGATTCGTTTGCCGAGTTCGCCGCTCTTGACATGGGCGATTGGATCGGTGTCGAGGGTCTTGTCATGACATCCAAGAAGGGTGAGCTCAGCGTTCGGGTGCAGTCGTTCCAGTTGCTGAGCAAGTCGTTACGCCCGTTCCCGGACAAGTGGCACGGTCTTCAAGACAAGGGTCGTCGATACCGGCAGCGGTACCTGGACCTCGCGACCAACGACGAAGCCCGGCGCATTGCCCTTGCGCGGGCAACCGTGGTTCGTTCGCTGCGCGACCAGTTCCATCAGCGAGGTTTCGTCGAGGTCGAGACACCGATGCTTCAGGCGGAAGCGGGTGGCGCTGCTGCCCGTCCCTTCGAGACCCATCACAACGCCCTCGGCATCGACATGGTGCTGCGCATTGCCACCGAACTCCACCTCAAGAGACTTGTTGTCGGTGGCCTGGAGCGCGTGTTTGAGATTGGTCGGATCTTCCGCAACGAGGGGATCGATGCTACGCACAGTCCCGAGTTCACCACGCTTGAGGCCTATCAAGCTTTCGCCGACTACAACGACATCATGGTGTTGATGGAAGAAGTGTTCGAGGCAGTCGCGCTCGATCTCAACGGCGTCTCCACAATCGATGCGGGGGAGAGGACCATCGATCTTGCGGGACCGTATCGGCGGGTGTCGGTGCTCGAACTGGTGAACGATGCTCTCGACCGGCCGGTTGGATTCGACACGGATCTCTCCGAACTGCGATCGATCGCGACCGAAAGCGGGGTTGATGTGCAGGAGACCTGGGGGCACGGGCGCCTGATCTATGCACTCTTCGAGGAGTTATGCGAGAGCACACTCATCGACCCGACTTTCGTGATCGACCACCCGGTCGAGATTTCTCCGCTGACACGCGGGCATCGGTCTGATCCGAATCTGACTGAGCGGTTCGAGCTCTACATTGCCGGAGCGGAGATGTGCGACGCCTTCTCAGAGCTGATCGACCCGCTCGATCAGCGAGCCCGGTTCACCGCTCAGGCAAAAGCGAGAGCAGCGGGAGACGATGAAGCGCAAACTGTTGACGAGGACTTCCTGACAGCCCTCGAATACGGTCTGCCTCCGACCGGTGGGCTCGGTCTCGGTATTGATCGCCTGGTGATGCTGTTGACGGGTCAGGAGACAATCCGCGAGGTCGTGCTCTTTCCCCAGATGCGTCCGTAGGTGACTGCTTCGCACGTCATGCGCTTGGTATCCCAACGCGCAGGTTTGCTAATCGAGTGCTGCTTGGACCCTGGCAAGAAGATACGAGTCGAGGTTCGAGAAGACAACCTTCAGGGCGGTTTCGGGCAGTCGCTTAATCGCGACCTCGGCGACCGACAGACGCCCGATCGCCTCCTGCAAGACCTGTTCGACGTACCCGCCGGAGCGGACGAGGTCGATAACCTTGCTGACGGCCTCGGCTGCGTACGGTGCATCCGCTAAGAGCGTTCTCATCTCCGGCCCCTCGGGGCCGGCGAGGGCGTACAACACGGGCAGTGTGAAGGTTCCCTCACCGATATCGGAGCCGGCCGGCTTGCCGAGGAAATCATCTGAGGCGACCAGATCCAGGACATCGTCGGTAATCTGGAAGACGAGTCCCATCTCCCAGGCCCACTCGGAAACGGCCTCGACGCTGTCACGTTCCGCTCCCGCTGTCAACGCGCCGAGTCGAGCGGATGTCTGGATCAAACTTGCGGTCTTTCCACCGATCACGCGGTAGTAGTCGTCCGGACCGTGATCCAGATCCCGTTCAAGCTGAAGTTCGAGCACCTGACCCTCGCAGAGCGTTGCATAGGTTCTGGCAATGAGCGCGACCGCCTCCTCTCCGAGCGGCGCAGCAACCTCCGAGGCGCGCGCGAGCAGGAAGTCACCGGCCAGTATTGCGATCGTGTTCGTCCAGTTTGCGTTGACAGACGGTTCTCCCCTTCGCGTATCAGCCTCGTCGATGACGTCGTCGTGGTACAGCGAACCGAGGTGAACCAACTCAACCGATACTCCGGACTCCACGGGTCCATGGCTTGGGTCAGGTCCGAGTTCACCGGCAACCTGTGCCAGCAGTGGACGGTACCGTTTGCCGCCGGCCTGAATGCCATGTTGGGCAATCTCGGTCAGGAAGGCAGTGTTTGCAACGGTGACCTCACGAAGGCGCGCCTCGACGCGATCGAGGCGCGCCCACACAGCGTCGATCGGTACCAGGTCTCGAAGGACTGGTTGGTCCACCTAACGTAGCTTCCTTTCGGGGCCTTCAATGGTAGCGACTCTCCCGCAGGGGGATTCGACGGTCAGCGCCGCGAGTCACTACAGATCGACCGAGTATCGGTACGCGGTGAAGTGCTTGCGGCGGCGCATACCCCTGACATCGCCGTCGTTGTTGGACGGCAACCTTGTCTGAGATGGTCGCTACGCTCACTCACGACCCGGGAGGAGTCATTGATGAGTAGGTACAACCCGATGAACCGACGGGCGTTTCTCTCACATCTCGGCAGAGGTACGATCGCGGTCGCCGTCGTTGGAATCACCGCCGCTGCCTGTAGCGCTGAAAGTGCCGAAACCACGACATCGGCCCCGATACCTACACCCGCAACGGATACGCCGAACGCGCCCCCAACGACGACTTCAAAAGCTCCAGGCCCGACAGGGGAGAGCACGACGACTTCGAGTACACCGCCCGCGCCGAACGACGCTGCAGGAGCCGTCACATGGGAACGAGCGAATCTCGGGTTTGTATCGGCGTACGTGTTAGCCCGCGCGGGGGAGGCCGTAATCGTCGATACAGGGGTGTCGGGTAGCGAGAGTTCGATCGGGGACAGCCTCGGTGTGCTCGGACTCGGGTGGGGTGACGTGTCTCATGTCATCCTCACGCATCGCCACAACGATCACCAGGGGAGCCTGCCCGCGGTGCTCGGTCTCGCAACCGAGGCTGCCGCGTATGCCGGTGCCGCAGACGTGCCTGCGATCGTCTCTCCGCGCGAGGTGATGGCTGTCGGTGATGGTGATGTTGTGTTCGGACTGCAAATCATCGATACACCCGGGCATACACCAGGCCATATAGCAGTGCTCGACTCTGCGGGCGGATTGCTCGTTGCGGGAGATTCCATGAACGGGTCGAACGGGGGCGTGATTGGAGCCAATCCGCAATTCTCGCCGGACATGTCCACGGCGAATGAGTCCGTGAAGAAACTTGCGACGTTCGCATTCGAGACCGTAGTGTTCGGTCATGGGGAACCGATCGAAGTTGGTGCATCGAGTCTGGTTGCCGCATTGGTCGCGACGTTGTAGCCATGAGGTGATGTGGGGTGTACGCCGGCGCACCCGTTGGAACGCCTGAAGCGGGAACAAGATCAGGTCTCGATAGGTTTCCCCGAGAGTCCGGAGGATTCTCGCAAGGAACGCCGTAGGCTGTTTCCCCGAGAGTCCGGAGGATTCTCGCAAGGAACGCCGTAGGCATTCCCTTCACTTCGGACCCCTAATGGTCGACATAAAAGCTATAGAAGATGGAAGTGCGGCGACGCGGTGGGCAAGTATCAACCTTGCGACCGCTATAATCGAGATGCGTCTTGGATCTCCCGGGCCGCCATGTTCATTGAGGTGACTAAACGTGTTTGAACGGTTCACAGATCGGGCCCGAAGGGTCGTTGTTCTTGCCCAGGAGGAAGCGCGCCTCCTGAATCACAACTACATCGGCACCGAGCACATTCTGCTCGGGCTGATCCATGAGGGCGAGGGTGTTGCAGCTCGCGCTCTTGAAGGACTCGGCATCAACCTCGAATCAGTCCGGTCGCAGGTCGTGGAAATCATCGGCCAGGGGTCGCAAGCTCCGACCGGGCATATCCCGTTCACACCGCGCGCCAAAAAGGTTCTTGAGCTCTCGCTTCGTGAGGCGCTCCAACTCGGGCACAACTACATCGGCACCGAGCACATCCTGCTTGGTCTCATTCGAGAGGGTGAAGGAGTGGCTGCCCAGGTGCTTCGGAAGCTGGGCGCCGAGTTGCACAAGGTTCGTCAGACGGTCATTCAACTTCTCTCGGGCGTTCAGGGCGAAGGAGGCGAAGGCGAACCATCACGTTCCGGGGGCTCTTCGCGCTCGTCATCCGGCGACTCCGGCGGAACCGGCTCCGCGGTCCTCGATCAGTTCGGTCGTAACCTCACCACGCTCGCCCGCGAACGCAAACTCGACGTCGTTATTGGTCGTGCGAACGAGATTGAACGTGTCATGCAGGTCCTCTCGCGTCGGACGAAGAACAATCCCGTGCTGATCGGTGAGCCGGGCGTCGGCAAGACAGCAATCGTTGAGGGCCTTGCACAACGTATCGTTGACAACATGGTCCCGGACACGCTGACGGACAAGCACCTGTACACCTTGGATCTCGGGGCACTGGTCGCCGGGTCGCGCTACCGGGGAGATTTCGAGGAACGCCTCAAGAAGGTTCTGAAGGAGATCCGCACACGCGGCGACATCATCTTGTTCATCGACGAGATTCACACTCTCGTCGGAGCCGGTGCCGCCGAGGGTGCGATCGACGCCGCCAGTATCCTCAAACCGATGCTGGCTCGGGGCGAACTGCAGACAATTGGAGCGACGACGCTCGAGGAGTACCGCAAGTACCTGGAGAAAGATTCGGCGCTTGAACGGCGGTTCCAGCCGATCACGGTCGAGGAGCCGTCGGTCGCGGACACGATCAAAATTCTCGAAGGACTGCGACCAAGTTACGAAGAGCACCACAAGGTGCGGTTCACGGACCAGGCCCTGGTCGACGCCGCGAATCTTGCCAATCGATATATCGCCGACCGGTTCCTTCCTGACAAGGCGATCGACCTCATCGATGAAGCAGGTTCGCGGATGCGCCTCAAACAAGGCCATTTCCCGAGCGACATCAAAGATCTTGATACGAAGATTTCGACCTTGCGCAACGACAAGCGCGACGCGGTCAACGCTCAACAGTATGAACGAGCCGCCCAGCTTCGCGACCAGGAACGCACACTTCTGACCGAGCGCGCGGAGTTGAGCTCAAACTTCGACGAGGGCTCCGACTACTCGGTCATCATCGACGACGACGAAATCGCCGAAGTTCTTGCCCAATGGACCGGGATCCCGGTACAGCGCCTCACTGAAGAGGAGACCGCCAAGCTGTTGGACATGGAAGGCGAGCTGCACAAGCGTATTGTCGGTCAGCATGACGCGATCACCGCGGTGTCGAAGGCGATCCGTCGTACCCGGTCAGGTCTGAAAGATCCGAAGCGTCCGGCCGGCTCGTTCATCTTCCTCGGACCCTCGGGTGTCGGCAAGACAGAATCGGCCAGGACTCTCGCCGACTTTCTGTTTGGTGACGAGGATGCCCTGATCCAGATCGACATGTCCGAGTACATGGAGAAACACGCGGTAAGCCGTCTTCTCGGGTCGCCCCCCGGATACGTTGGATATGACGAGGGCGGACAGCTCACGGAGGCCGTTCGCCGCAAACCGTTCTCGGTTGTGTTGTTCGACGAGATCGAAAAGGCTCATCCCGACGTCTTCAACATCCTGCTCCAGATCCTTGAGGACGGTCGTCTCACTGATTCGCAGGGTCGCAACGTCGACTTCAAGAACACAGTCATCATCATGACATCGAACCTCGGAACGGCCGAGCTGAGAAAGAAGTCGATCGGATTCAATCTCGAATCCGCCGAACTGTCATACCAGCAGGTCAAGGACAAGGTCATGGAGGCTCTCAAGGGTCACTTCCGCGTCGAGTTCTTGAACCGCATCGATGAGATCATCGTGTTCCACGAACTCACCCTCGACGAGGTCAAGGAGATTGTTGACCTGCTACTCAAACGGGTCCGTGACCAGCTCGCGTCGAAGTCGCTCGATCTCATACTCACCGAGGAGGCTAGGAATGTGCTGGCCAAGAAGGGGTACGACCCTCAGCTCGGCGCGCGTCCCTTGCGTCGGGCGATTCAGCGCCTGCTTGAGGATCCGCTGAGCGAAAAGATGCTCTTCAAGGCGTTCCCTGCCGGTGCGACGATTGTGGCCGACGTCGATGAGGAAGACGAGGAGTCGCTGAGTTTCACCTCGGTTGAGACCCCGGAGATCCCCCAGGTGGAACTCGCCGAGAATTAGATTTCTCACCGGCGTGTCGCAATGCAAACCGGCGAGCGGCCTTTCGTGCCGTGCGACGCAATCCATGTCGCGAAAACTCTCCTCAGCGGATCCAGCGAAATCACTCAGCGCTACACTTTCGGTATACTCGACCTGTAGTCGGGTGGATGAAAGCACTCGCGTTCAGCTAGGATTTTCAACTCCCATCTCACGATGGGAAAGACCATTGATGGAGGAATCATCACGATGATGAGAAGGCTAAAAAATAGGGGCTCGCTCCTCGGACTCGTTATTGCGTTTGCCCTGGTGGCGGCCGCATGTGCGTCGAGCACCCCGGCTGAGACCACAACCGAGGCGCCGACGGTGACTGTCGCGCCAACAACGTCCACAACTGCTGCGCCCGTCACGACCGAGCCCCCCGGGACGACAACGACGCTTGCGCCGCCCGAGGAATTCAAGGTATGCCAGGTCTCCGACACTGGTGGTATCGACGACAAGGGATTTAATGAGACTGCTTGGCTCGGCGCTCAACGTGCCGCCGCCGAGATTGAAGGCGTCACTCAGGCGAAGTTCCTGGAGTCCCAGAGTCCCGCAGATTTCCGTCCTAACATTGACGCATTCATCGATGAAGGGTGTGGTCTGATCGTGACAGTGGGCTTCCTGCTCGCCGATGACACACAGGCTGCTGCTCAGGACAATCCCGATCAGATGTTCGCCATCATCGACTTCCCAGGTCTTGAGTCCAACATTCGTGGTCTCACCTTCGCCACCGAAGAGGCTGCGTACCTCGCCGGGTACCTGGCTGCCGGTGTCACCACGACCGGGATTGTCGGTACCTACGGTGGTATCAACATTCCGCCGGTGACGGTGTTCATGGACGGGTTTTTCTATGGCGTTGAGGCGTACAACGAAGCCAAGGGCACAAACGTCAGGGTGCTCGGCTGGGACCCCGCAAACCCGGACTCCGGTTTGTTCACGGGCAACTTCGAGTCCACTGATGATGGGTTGACCTTCGGTCAGAACCTCATTGACGAGGGCGCAGACATCCTGTTCCCCGTCGCCGGGCCTGTTGGTCTTGGTTCCGCACAGGCAGCCCTTGACAATCCGGGCGTGATGATGATTGGCGTCGACGCCGATCAGTACTTCTCGACACCGGCTGAGTTCCAGCCAGTGTGGTTGACGTCGGTGCTCAAGAGAATGGACAACGCAGTCTTCGCAACCGTGAAGAACGTTGTCACCCTTGGCTCGCTGGGTAACCCGTACACGGGCACATTGGCGAATGACGGTGTCGGACTTGCGCCGTTCAATGACCTGGCTAGCGCAGTTTCTGACGAGCTCGCAGCCGAGGTTGAAGAGCTCCGTCAAGGCATCATCAACGGTTCCGTGTCAGTGTATCCGGCCTCTGACGGCTAGATCGAACCACCGCTAGAACGAGCGAGAACCCCTCCGAGATGACTCGGAGGGGTTCTTTTGCGTACAGTGCAGGAATCAACTGTGAGGTTTACGGAAGGTGAGAGCGGTTGGAGCTTGAATTACGCGGGATTACGAAGCGGTTTCCGGGCGTGATCGCCAATGAAGATGTGAACCTCACCGTTCGTTCGGGCGAGATCCTGGGTCTCCTGGGAGAGAACGGCGCCGGTAAGTCGACCCTGATGAACATCATGTACGGGCTCTACTCGGCAACCGAAGGAGAGATCCTGGTGGACGGCGAGATCAGGGCTTTCGAGGGTCCGTCTGATGCCATCGCCGCCGGTATCGGCATGGTGCACCAGCATTTCATGTTGGTTCCTGTGATGACGGTCGCCGAGAACGTGGTGCTGGGTGTAGAGCCATTGAAGCAGAAGCGCACACCATGGGTGTTTTACGGCCTTGTTGTGGCGACTCTCGGCGTCCTTTTCACGATGCTTTTCAACCTGTTCGGTGTTCAAGAGGGTATCGAGGGCGGCATCGTCGCGCTGCTCGGAGGGTTCGCCGGTCTTGTGTGGTATCTCCACAGGGACGCCCTCGACATTGCGGAATCGCGCCGTGAGGTGCAGGAGATCTCGGCAAAGTACGGGTTGGCAGTAGATCCCGATGCCCTCATTGAGGATCTTCCCGTAGGACTCCAGCAGCGTGTCGAGATTATCAAAGTGCTTTTCCGCGAGGCTGAGATCATCATCTTTGATGAACCGACTTCCGTGCTCACTCCCCAGGAGGTGGAGGAGTTCTTCGGCATCATGCGGTCGCTCCAGGACGCCGGAAAAGGTGTCGTGTTCATCACTCACAAACTCAACGAGATAAACGAGGTCTGTGACCGCATCACGGTGTTACGACGTGGAAAGATCGTTGGGGAAACGACACCGGAGGAGTCCACCGAACAGGGCCTTGCGGAGATGATGGTCGGTAGACCGGTGGATCTCCAGGTCCACAAGACGGAGGCTGATCCGGGCGATGTTGTCCTGGAAGTACAACACCTCACCGTTGACGACGATCGTGGACACACCGTGGTGCGCGACGTTTCGTTCACGGTTCGCTCCGGCGAGATCGTCGGTGTCGCCGGTATTCAGGGCAACGGGCAGACGGAACTTGTCGAGGCAATCACGGGTCTCCGCCCGGGTATCAGTGGGACGACCGTTCTCAACGGCGAGGACATCTCCGACGGTACGCCGCGTCATGTGCATGATGCCGGCGTGGCACACATTCCCGAGGATCGGCAACGGATGGGTCTGGTGTTGCCCTTTACCGTTACCGAGAACGTCATTCTCAACACGTACCATCTCGAACCGTTCTCAAATGGCACGGTGGTGGACTGGCCGGCCTCAAGAGCCGTCGCTCGGGAACTCATCGAGCAGTACGACGTACGTACGCCCTCGTCGGAAGTTCCCGCTTCTACGCTTTCCGGCGGCAACCAACAAAAGGTGATTGTGGCGCGCGAGTTCTCCAGGGCGGCGCCACTGGTGGTCGCAAGCCAACCGACTCGAGGTATCGACGTCGGATCCATTGAGTACATCCATGAGCGGATCGTCGAACAGCGTGATAACGGTGCCGCGATTCTCATCGTCTCGACCGAGCTCGACGAGATCATGGCGCTGAGCGATCGCATACTCGTGATGTATGAGGGAAGAATTGTTGCGGAAACGACTCCAGGGAAGACAACGACGACGGACCTCGGCTTGTACATGGCTGGGGCAACCGTATGAGCGACAACGGGTCCGGGGGGGATTCGGAGAAGCCGAAGAGGGAATCGAATCAGAAGAAGCTCAACATGAATGACATCACCGGCGTCGGCACCTCGTGGACACGTGCCTTGCTGGTGCCGGCCCTGGCGCTACTCACCGCGTTGATTGTTGGAGCATTCATCATTGCCGTGTCTGACCTTGACCTCCTCGCTCTATGGACGTCCAATCCGGGCCAGGCCCTCGCCGACACCTGGGGGAAGATCTCGGGAGCCTATTCGGCGATGTTCCGCGGAGCTTTCGGTGATCTTCAGGGGTGGTCGGAAACGCTCACGCTAGCCGCTCCTTTGATCCTGGCCGGTCTGTCAGTGGCAGTCGGTTTCAAGGCAGGGTTGTTCAACATCGGCGCCGAGGGTCAGATGGTGATCGGCGGCCTCACTGCCGTCGTTATCGGATTCTCCCTCGATGTTCCCGGCATTATCCACGTTCCGCTCGCAGTTCTTGGTGGGTTTATCGGTGGGTTCGTGTGGGGTGCCATCCCGGGTCTCTTGCGAGCAAAGACCGGAGCACACGAGGTGATCACAACGATCATGTTGAACTTCGTGGCGCTGAATCTCCTCACCTATCTGCTGAAGTCGTCGGCGATTCAGCAGCCGGGGCGCGACGATGCCCGATCAAAGTTGATCCAGGAAACCGCACGGCTCCCGCGGTTATTGAGTTTTATGGATGACCCAAGGCTGCGTGTCCATCTTGGCATCCTCATCGCGCTTGCCGCCGCCGGTGTGGTGTACTGGATGCTGTTCAAGACGACCCTCGGGTTCGAAATACGTGCGGTCGGGGCGAATCCCGACGCTTCTCGTTACGCCGGTATGAACGTGCTGTGGCTGTATGTGGCGGCGATGGGTCTTGCGGGTGGGCTTGCCGGTCTCGCCGGAGTGAACCCGACGCTCGGTTTGCAGTACCGTGCAACTCCGGGATTCTCGGCTGCAATCGGTTTCGACGCTATTGCCCTCGCCCTCCTGGGGAGGTCCCATCCGTTGGGTGTTGTATTCGCCGGCATTCTGTTTGGCGCACTTCGATCGGGGGGTCAGGAAATGCAGGCCGCGACCGGGATATCGATTGATCTTGTGCTTGTCGTCGGTGCGCTCATCGTGATCTTCATCGCGGCCCCTGCGCTGATCAGATCGATTTACCGGGTGAAGACGGACGATGTGTCGGTCTCGATTACGAAGGGGATCGCATAATGGCTGACGTCACACTCGCAAATGCGGAAACCGTTCGCGCCGAACGTCGTGCCCGTCGACTCGGCTGGTTCTACATCGGTCTCGGACTGTTTGTGGCCCTCGTATTCGCTTCGACGGTGACCGGTGAGGGCGACTCTTCGTTCGGGATGGTTCTGGCCCGCGACCGGTTTGCCGACTTCGAGATCGGCATCGGCAGTTTGCGACTACTGCCGAGTCTTGTCGTCCCCGCGGCTCTTACGAACTTTTTGGTTGCAGGGTTCATGGGGTTCCTTGGAGCCCGGCTGTTAACCAAGAAGACCATCAAGCCGTCGAACCTGACGCTGGCCCTCGTCATAGGGCTCTTTCTCTTTGCGTTTCTGACGTGGGCGGCTGCCGGCCAATCGTTCAACCTGGCCTCGATGTTGCGCCAGAGTGTTCTGCGGTCCGCGCCGCTGACCTTCGGCGCCCTCGCCGGAGTTCTCAGTGAACGTGTTGCCGTGATCAACATCGCGATCGAGGGTATGTTGTTGGGCGGCGCATTCACCGGAGTGATCGTCGGATCGCTTTTTGGCGCCTGGCCCGGAGTCCTCGCCGCCATCATCACCGGAGGTCTCTTGGCCTGGGTGCTTGCCGTGTTGTCGATCAAGTACAAGGTGGATCAGATCATCTCGGGGGTCGTGATCAACATCTTTGTGCTTGGCCTGACGTCGTTTTTATCGGTGCAGATTCTCACGCAGAACGCTGATCTCAACAACAGTCCGCGTATCGGTGCATGGAATGTGCCATTCCTGTCCGACATTCCGTTCTTCGGGACTATCTTGTTCAAACAGAATCTATTCGTCTACATCATGTTTGGACTCGTGGCAGTCACTACCTACGGCCTATTTTTCACCCGCTGGGGTCTGCGGACCCGAGCTGTCGGAGAGCATCCCAAGGCTGCCGACACCCTGGGTGTGGACGTGTATCGCATCCGGTATATCGGAGTGATACTCGGTGGGCTGGTCGCCGGCTTTGGTGGGGCCTTCTTCACGATCGGCCAGGTTGGCCGTTTCGATGAAAACATGACGGGTGGCCGTGGGTACATCGCCCTTGCAGCAATGATCTTCGGACGGTGGCATCCGGTGGGTGCCATGAGCGCGGCGCTCGTGTTTGGGTT
>BDTL01000233.1 GCA_002898115.1 bacterium BMS3Bbin02
GTTGCTGTACGAATTGGTGACGGATCCGCTCGCCGTCGGCCGGATGCTTGCCGGCCCTGGGACCCCTCGTTATGTTGTCGCAGGACCCGACGTGCCAATGTTTGTTACCCAGGGTCCCGACGCCACGCTGCTCACTGTCGACCCATCCGGTGCGTCACCAGGAACCATGTTCGATCTGGGGGTCAGTTGGGTTACCGCGACGGCCGGCGACGGCAGCTTCCTTTGGGTCGCAACCGAAGATGCCACCGTTCGCGTCTTTGATCCAAGCAACGGGACCCAGGTGGCGAGCGTTGCCCTCAATTCTGCACTGAAACAGCTTGTTGTTGCGGACGACGGGACAGTCTGGGGATTTTCAGAGGATCAAGCCTTCCATTTTGACCTCTCCCGCTGACTGTTTTTCCCAACCTCATGGGTGGGCTACACGCAGAGGAGTTGAACATCTGGCCTGATCCGTGAGATGTTCGTCATGTCGAATATGCTGGCGATGGCGCAAGGTTTTCCCTTGACCACAGGGTGTTTGTTCGTTTTGGCGAACAAACGTCTTGCAAAGGTACAATTCTTGGGGGATACTGGTCGATATGTCTGATACGACGAACATCTCTTCACTTGAGCAGCTCGGTCATTCGCTGCGATCGCGGCGCAAGAATCTGCGGTTGACGCAACAGGACCTGGCGGATATATGTGGTGTCCAGCGCCAAACCGTCGGCAGGCTTGAGCGGGGAGACCCGGCGGTCTCGGCGGACACGTTGGTGTCGGTCGCATCGTCACTGGGGTTGGACGTTGTCGCGGTACCTCGAAGAAACGGCACGGAGGCCTCATGATCCGCCCGGCAGATGCGACATCGGTCGAAGTAGCCGACGTCTACAAGGGTGAGAGCAAGGTTGCGGAACTCCGTCGCATCGATGATGGCACCGAGTTCCGGTATCTGGAATCGTATGTCGAGGACGGTGGTCGACCAATCGCATCGACCCTCCCTGTACGCAAGCGCGGCTACTTAGCGCGCTCCGGTGCGGTCCCGGCGTTCTTTGCTGGATTGTTACCCGAAGGGGCGCGACTCACCGCGTTGACCCGTGCGGTGAAGACCTCGGCCGACGACGAGCTATCTCTGTTGGTCGCGGTCGGAAACGATGCGGTGGGTGATGTGCGAGTTATCCCTGCGGGCGAGCGCCCCACGCCTCACCGCCTCGATCTGCCGACGGACCCCTCCCGCGTCGTGTTCGCGGACCTCTTCCAGCGTTCCATCGACCCTAATACTGCTCAACTCGATGCTGCCATAGCCGGGGTTCAGGACAAGCTTTCAGATTCGATGATCTCCTTCCCGATCAAGAGGGCCGAGGGGCGGGCTTTTCTGAAACTCGAACCCGGACAGTTTCCTCACATCGTACGCAACGAGCACTTTTTCCTCGGGCTCGCTCGCGAGGCAGGTTTCGTGGTCCCCAGAACCGAGCTGGTTACTGACCGGACGGGTAGTGACGGGTTGTTGATCGAGCGGTTCGATCGTGCGGTCGACTCCGACGGTCGTCTCGTTAGGTTTGCGCAGGAAGACGGTTGCCAGCTTCTCGACCGATACCCGGCCGACAAGTACCGCATCACCATCAACGAGCTGGCAGCACGAGTGCAGGAAGTCGCGTCGGCTCCGATCCCAGCGGTCCTTGATCTTGTACTGCTCGTTGCCTTTAGCTGGGCTATCGGCAACGGTGACCTGCATGCGAAGAACTTCTCTCTCCAATGGCTGGCGGACGAGGTGCTTATAGCCCCGACTCCGACGTACGACGTTCTGTCGACCGTTCCGTACGGCAGCCTTAACCAGAACATGGCGATGAAACTCGATGGTCGTGACGACAACTTCCAACGCCGGTACTTCATCGATTTCGCTGCGAGGTTCGGCGTTCCTGAGAGGCTCCTTCAGCGCCGGCTCAACACGATGTTCGACAGAATGATCCCCGGGCTGGATGGTCTTGACTCGATCGGTTTCGAGGCCGACATGAGGACCCGGCTCGACCGCGAGATTCGGCGGCGCATCGGGATCCTGCGCCACGGCGCGAGACGTCACGAACAGTGATCGACCTACACTCGGGTGATCGACTGAAGAGGGTGTCTGTGTCCACTACCGCCAACCTGAATTCGCGTACGTCACCACTGCGTTCGGCCGTCCGATCATGAGCGGTATGGACGGCATGGATATGTCAGGGGCCGGTTCCTCCGACACCGGGGAGGATGCTGGCAGTTTGAGCCTATCCGGTGCTGTTGCGCTCGGCACCGGCGTCATGATCGGCGCCGGAATCTTCGCGCTCACCGGCCAGGTTGCAGGTCTCGCCGGTGACCTGTTTCCGGTGGCGTTCCTTGCCGCCGCGGTGATCGTGGCCTTCAGCGCCTACTCCTATGTGAAGCTCTCCAACGCGTTCCCTTCCTCGGGCGGGATTGCCATGTTCCTGAACAAGGCATACGGCCCGGGCATGGTGACGGGCATCTTCTCGTTGTTCATGTACGTGTCGATGGTGATCAGCGAGAGTCTCGTGGCCCGCACCTTCGGCGCCTACTCGCTCCAGATCGTCAAACTGGAACCCCTCTCGTTCTGGGTGCCCGCCCTTGGTGTCGGTCTCATCGCTATTGCGTTTGCGGTGAACATTGCGGGCAACAAAGCCATCCAGGCCTCGGCCGGGGTGATGGCTGCAATCAAGGTCGGCGGGCTTGCGATCTTCGCAGTCGGCGGACTCTGGTTCGTGACTGCGGCGAACTTCACCAACGGATCACAGGGGACCGAGGCCGTGGCGTCGGGCGGTTTCCTCGCCGGGGTCGCCCTCGCAATCCTTGCCTACAAAGGGTTCACGACGATTACGAACAGCGGCGGTGAGATCGTCGACCCGCACCGCAACACCGGTCGCGCAATCATCATCTCGATCGCGGTCTGTGCCGGTCTCTACATCGTGCTCGCCATCGCCGTCGCGGGGAATCTCACTCTCTCCGATATCATTGCGGCCCAGGACTTCGCCCTTGCCGAGGCCTCGCGCCCCGCATTCGGTGATGCCGGACTTTGGGCCACTGTCGCGCTCGCGGTGGTCGCCACCGCCTCAGGTGTGATCGCGAGTGTGTTTGCAGCCTCTCGGATGTTGGCCATGCTCACCAAGATGAAAGAAGTCCCGCACCGCCACTTCGGTCTCCCCGGTACGGTTCGCATCCACACCATGGTGTACACGGTGGCATTTGCGATGGTGCTCACTGTCCTGTTCGACCTGCGCCGCATCGCAGCCCTGGGTGCAATCTTCTACCTGATCATGGATATCGCGATCCACTGGGGGATTCTTCGCCACCTGCGCGACCGCATCGAAGTGAAGCCTGCCATCGTGATCACCGCTATCGCTCTCGATGTGCTGGTCCTGAGCGCGTTCTTGTGGGTGAAGGCATCCCAGGACGCGCTCGTCATCTACGCCGCAGTGGCAGGGATCGCCTTGATCGTGGCGGGTGAGAAGCTCTTCATGCGGTCCCACACAGCACCCGACGGCACGATGGACATGTGATCGGATGACCGGCGCACGACCGAGATACGTGAAACAAGTCAGGGTCGGCGCTGCCCTGAGTGTGGTCGGTCTCGGGCTGATTCTGCTCTGGGGAAACGTCACCGACGTGCAGTCGGCGTCGAATCCGGCGGAGTTCATCAAGGCAACCCTGAACCATGACAACAGCTTGCGGCTGGCATCGTGGGCGGACATCCTTATCTTCGTGCCCGGATATACCCTGCTCATTCTGGGGCTACTCGGTCGGATTGTGAGCGGCGACGGGGTGCTCTCCTGTGTGCGCCGGGGCACGGCCGTTGGGCGCGTGGTGATCGTTGCGGCGGCTGTAGCTGATCAGGTCGAAAACGTCCTGGTGCGTCTGGCGATCGGCAACGTTGATCTCACCGCCGGCGGCCCTTCCGATGTCGTTGACCCGAGCGACTCACTCATCTCGGCTTTGCACGCAGCCTATCTCACCAAGACGGTCCTGCTGGGCGCGACGCTCTTCATCTTGGTCGGCCTCGCCATACGCGCATG
>BDTL01000234.1 GCA_002898115.1 bacterium BMS3Bbin02
GCACCCTGCGTGGATTCCTCGGTGATCGAACCACGCCCGAGAAGCTCCACGGCGAAACAGGCACCACCGAGTTCGACCGTCGCCGCTCCCGATCCGGAACCAGGAATCAAGACGCAAGCGCGGCGGAACCGTCGATGAGCTCTACACGCGAAAGCGCCCCGAGGACAAAAACCCTAGGGCGCTGGTGTCGGAGAGAAGACTCGAACTTCCACGGGATTATCTCCCACTAGGCCCTCAACCTAGCGCGTCTACCAATTCCGCCACTCCGACGTGCGAACCGGGAGTATACCGCGCCGTGCCAGCGGCCAAGTTCGACTACTCATAGAGACGAACGAGAGACTCGACGACACACGCCGGCCGCTCGGCATCTTCGAGTTCCACTGTGACCTTGAGCTTGAGCTGCGCACCACCCGGGAATTCAGTGACCTCGACAATGGTGGTCCGGAACCGAATACGTGCGCCAACTGGAATCGGCGTAATAAACCGAACCCGGTCGAGTCCATAGTTGATCCCCATGCGAACCCCGTCAATGTCGGGCGTCGGCGCGTACCGAGGAAGGAGGGACAGCGTCAGGTACCCGTGCACGATCGTCCTCCCAAACGGACCCTCCGCGGCCCGATCGGGATCGACGTGGATCCATTGGTGGTCCTCGGTCGCATCGGCAAACTGCTGGATCCTGCTCTGCTCGATCGTAACCCAGTCGCTCACCCCGTACTCGGCGCCGACTAGATCCTGCAATTCACCGGCGAGAGACATGGCACACCACTAGAAGACCTTCTTGACCTCGGGGAAGTGACAAGCAACCCAATGGCCTTCGCCCATCTGCGTGAGCAGCGGTTCATCTACATCGCACTTCCCCTGGACTGCGATGGGACACCGCGTGTTGAACCGGCATCCCGGCGGCGGGTCCGCGGGTGACGGAATGTCGCCCTCGAGAATGATCCGTTCGCGACTCCGTTCTAACTCCGGGTCAGGAATCGGCACGGCTGAGAGCAGCGCATGCGTGTACGGATGCATCGGAGCATCGTAGAGCGTATCTCTTTCGGCGAACTCCACAATCTTGCCGAGATACATCACGGCGACACGGTCCGATATGTGTCGAACGACCGATAGGTCGTGCGCAATGAAGAGATACGTAAGCCCGTACTCCTCTTGAAGATCCTGCAGGAGGTTAAGGACCTGGGCCTGGATCGACACATCCAACGCGGACACGGGCTCGTCGAGAACGATAAACCGGGGATTGAGAGCCAACGCACGCGCAATCCCGATACGTTGGCGTTGGCCACCCGAGAATTCGTGCGGGTAGCGATTCGTGTGCTCGGGACTCAGCCCCACAACAGCGAGAAGCTCCTTAACCTTCTCCAGACGTTCCTGCGCGGTACCTACGTTGTGCACGATCAGAGGTTCGGACACGATCCCGGCCACGGTCATACGTGGATTCAGCGATGCGTAGGGATCCTGGAACACGATCTGGATCTGGCGTCGCAACGCCCGCAACGTGCCCGCATCGGCAGATGCGACATCAACGACATCGCTGACGACTTCGGTTCCTCCGTCGGCGGTCGCGACCTCACGTTCGCGACGGAAGTAGACCTGACCCTCGGTTGGTTCCAGCAACCGCATCACACATCGCGCGGTTGTCGACTTGCCACAACCGGATTCGCCGACGAGTCCGAGCGTCTCGCCCTTGCGGACCTGGAAGCTGATATCCGACACCGCCTGAACGGCGCCAACCTGGCTCTTGAAGAAGATCCCCCGCTTGATCGGAAACTCCTTCACGAGATGATTGACCCGCAAGAGCACGTCTTCAGGCATGTCTTCGGGTCCGCCGTCGGCGACGTACTCGGTAATCTTTCCGGTTGTCATCGGGGCGCTCCCTCGGACGTGACCAATTTGAGGTCGAGTTCGGCAGCGCGGT
The DNA here is from genome assembly GCA_002898115.1 of bacterium BMS3Bbin02. Classification (GTDB taxonomy): domain Bacteria; phylum Actinomycetota; class Acidimicrobiia; order Spongiisociales; family UBA5794; genus BMS3BBIN02. Next base: position 1,919 of record BDTL01000234.1, read on the forward strand.
GACACGCGACCGTGTGACCCTCAACGTCTGAGGGACCGAGCAACGGCAGACGCTCCCGACAAACATCGAGGGCGAAGTCGCAGCGGGGTCGGAACCGACACCCTTCAGGCAGATTGATCACGGATGGTGGTGCACCCCGCACCGAGTTGAGACGGTGCATCTGAGCAGCGTCGAGGCGAGTCATTGAGCCCAGCAGCCCCCACGAGTAGGGATGTTTCGGGTCGTAGAAGATGTCGCTGGCCGAGCCCGATTCAACAATGCCACCCGCGTACATCACTTGCACCGTGTCGCAAAAGCCGGCAACCACCCCAAGATCGTGCGTGATGAGCAATACCGACGTCCCACGATCGTCCGCAAGCGCAAGCATGAGGTCCAGGATCTGGGCCTGCGTCGTAACGTCAAGCGCCGTAGTCGGTTCGTCTGCGATCAACAGCTCCGGGTTGCACGACAGACCCATTGCGATCATGACCCGTTGGCGCATGCCTCCTGAGAACTGGTGCGGGAAATCGTCCAAACGGGATGCCGGATAGGGAATCTGCACATCGGCTAGCGACTGTGCCGCGATCTCCCGAGCAGCGGACTTCGACACGTTCTGGTGAAGCACGATCGTCTCGATGAGTTGCTGACCAATCGTGTACACCGGATTCAGTGACGTCATCGGATCCTGGAAAATCATTGCGATTCGGCCACCGCGGACCTTGCGCATCTCATCCTCGGGGAGCTCCAAGAGATTGAGACCGTCGAAGTCAATGGCACCAGTGACGATCTGACCCGCCGGTGGTTCGATGAGGCCCATGATCGACATAGCCGTCACGGACTTTCCGGATCCGGACTCACCGACAACACCCCGGCGTTCACCCCTATTTATGGTGAAAGACACCCCGTCGACGGCCCGGACAACACCTTCCTCTGTGGCGAAGTAGGTACGCAGATCATCCACCGCCAAAAGCACATCACTCACGTCAGCTACTTCCGTTCAATCGTCTGAGTCGGGTCGAGCGCATCGCGAAGACCATCACCCATGAAGTTTACGGCAAGAACGGTCGCGACTAGAGCGGACGATGAAGCGAGAAACTCCCACCAGAACCCCTTGGTTGCCACGCGCGCTCCTGCTGCAGACATGCCGCCCCACGTTGGCGTCGGTGGACGCACGCCGAACCCGAGGAACGACAGAGCAGCCTCGATGATGATCGCAGTACCGACCACCAGCGTTGTCGCGACAATGATCGGACTCATCGCGTTCGGCAGGATATGGCGGAAAATGATGCGGCGATCGTTCGATCCGGCAGCGCGGGCTGCCTCGACGAATTCCTTCTCCCGTAAAGAGAGGAACTCGGCCCGCACGATACGTGCGAGACCACCCCATAACAATATGCCAAGCAAGAATGCGATCACCCACGCTCCCTCTTTTAGGAAAGCGGGAAGCACCGGTATTTGTGGCACAAGGGACCCAAACACGATCGCAACCGGTAACAACGGAAGACCCAGAATGACGTCAACAATCCTCATCAGAACCTGGTCGACAGCGCCCGGGTAATAGCCTGCCAACGCGCCGACGATTGTTCCAACAGTCGCGACGAGCAGCCCCGTGGTAAGACCGACAGTAAGTGAGGCACGACCGCCGTGAATGACACGAGAGAGCACGTCTCGACCGATGTCATCGGTCCCAAAAGGCCGGGTTGTCGATGGCGGATTCTGGACGAGAAGAAGACCGTTTTCCGGGTCCCTGAGCTGTGTAGCGGGATGCTCCAGAAGTTTCCCGCAATAGGCGTCGCGTTCAGCACAGGTCACAAACGGGGCGACAAACACGATCGCAAACAGGAGTGCCAGAAAAATCGCAGCGATGCGAGCTTGTTTGTGCCGGGCCAACCGGGTCCGAAAGAGATCCCACTGAGTGACCGGTTCCGCCGAGATTCCTTCTGCCGCATCGATGCTCTCATCGATACCCGACGCACCGTTACTCATAACGAACCCGTGGGTCAAGCACACCGTACAGAATGTCGGCGACGATGTTCATGAACACGATGCCCATTCCAATCACCATCACGATCGCCATAATCACTGGGTAGTCCACTGCGTTGATCGCTCCAATGTAGAGACGGCCGACTCCCGGCCATCCGAAAATCGACTCGGTGATGATCGCTCCACCGATGATGCCGGCAACATCGAGGGTCACGATCGTGACAATGGGCAGCAACGCGTTGCGAAGCGCGTGTTTTACCAGCACCGTGCGCCGAGGAAGGCCTTTTGACTTAGCCGTTCTCAGGTAGTCACTGTGCAGGACCTCAAGCATCGCAGCCCTTTGGAAGCGCGCGTACCCAGCTATCGAGATCAGGGCGATCGAGAGAGCCGGCAACGCGAGATGGCGAAAGATGTCCCCCATTTGAGCGAGGCGCCCCAGGTCGCCATACCCGACCTGGGTCATCCCCACGACAAAGAACAGCTTAAGGCCGGTCCATCGCTCCAGGTAGAACGCCAGGACGACTTGAAGTCCGGTTGCAACAATAAAAATCGGGGTCGAGAAGGCGATGAACGAACCCAGCGTGCCGACCTGGTCAAAGAACGAGTACTGGCGCACGGCCTGGAACACCCCGAGGGGCAGACCGATGATGAGCGCCAGAGATAGTGCAGTCACGCCCAGACGGAAAGTCGCTCCCGCGGCGCCGAACACCAGGTCCCAGACGGGCCCGTCCCCGCGGAAGGAGTCACCCCAGTCCATTGCGAAATCGACGCGACTCTTCGCAAACCAGAAGAAGGACACCCAGATTGCAACAACCCCGAACGCACGAGCAGGCCGAAACCAGGTCGCTTTCACCTTGGTGAAGAAGAGTCCCGCTGTCGCCGCCACCACGGAACCAAATCCAATCCAGGCCGATGCCCCCAGAACGACGAACCGATCGACGGAGACGAACCCGCTTAGCCACTTGAAGTACTGCTGGTAGAGGGGCAGGTCCAAACCGTATTTCACTGTGAGCTTCTGAATCACGTTCACCATGCGGGGGTTCAGCCGTAGACGGTCAAGCGGCGAACCGCCGCCGAACTGTACGAGCATGAAGACCAGAGCGCTGAGTACGAACAGCGTGATTACGCCGTACACAAGACGTCTGACAATGTAGGCGAACAAACTAGGCCTCCGGGTCGCTCGACTGTGGCGACGAGTATACCCAGAGCGAAACAAGCCCGCGTCCCGCGAGATGGACAGCCAGATAGCGGGCGAGAACGCCAACAAAGGAAGGGACCCGCCGAAGCGGGTCCCTTCTCAACGTAGTTCCAGAGACGACTTAGACGTCGAGCCTGTACCACTGTTCGATGTTCCACGTATGGCCCGCCGAGGTCGGGTTGTGCTTAAAGCCACCCACCGTGTCGGCCCACACTGCTGCCGTCACGAGACGTGCGTACAGAGGAATGATCACTACCTGATCAGCGAGGATTGTTTCAGCCTCCTGGAGCAAGGGAATGAGTTTGTCTGGATCAACAGTTTGGTTCAACGCCGTACGGATCTCAGCAAGACGAGCTGTGTTGTCGTCGATCACGGACGATGTTGGCGTACCCCACTGGTAGAAGTTGCTACCTTCGGGTGGTGGACCGTTCGGATCGAAGATGTCCATAATCCCGATCAAACCGGACAAACCAGGTGCGCCGACCCATGCCCATTCACCAAGGTCCCACTGACCGTTCTCGAGCGTCTCACCAAAGAAGATCTGAGATTCTTCAAGCTGGTTCTCGTACACGATGCCAACAGCGCTGAACATCGTGTCAAACAGCTCAGAGAGCTTGACGCGAGCATCATTGTTGGATGTGGTCGAGAAGACGGTCGAGATGGAGTCTTTACCAAGTTCGGCCTTCGCCAACTCCAAGAGCTCCATAGCCTTCTCGGGGTTGTAGTCGTACTGAGCCCATGAACCCTGCGACAACGTTGGGCTGAACGCCTCAACGAACGAGTCAAGGGGTTCGACCTGACCGGCGAGAATCTCATCAACGATGAGTTCCTTATCGATCGTGTGGGCAACTGCCTTGCGGTAGTTCAGGTTCTCGTTAGACGAGTCCGGGTTGCGGATAAGGCGTGCAGGGCCGAACTGGAAGTTCAGGTGTTCCCACACCGGACCGCTGAGTACCTCGACACGAGCACCTTCGGCCTCGAGCTTCTGAAGTTCCTCAATCGTCTCGGACGCCGGCGGCGGCTGAATAACGTCAACCTCACGTGCCTTGAAGGCCGTGATGATTGAGTCGGTCTCTGGGATGAACCGGAACACGACGCTGTCGAGATATGGCAACTGATCGCCATTCTCCGCCTTCTTCCAGTAGTTGTCATTGCGGACTACCTCAATGAACTCGCCCTTTTGCCACTCGTTGAATATGAATGGTCCGGCCGACACCCACATCGTGTCGTTCCAGTCGTTGAGGAAGTCGGATCCCTCGACGTCATGCTTCGGGATGATGTTCCCGAACAGGAACTCGTAGAGCACCGTTGGAGCACTCAAGGTGTACGTGAACGATTTCGGTCCGACCTCTGTCGAAACGATATCTTCGTAGGTGGTCGTGCTGATCGCGTTGTCCGGGTCCATGATCGTGTCCAGCGTGAACTGGAAGTCATCACCCGAGATCGGCACGCCGTCAGACCATTGTGCCTCGTCGAGAATCGTGTACGTGACGGTCATCGTGCCGTCATCGTTGACGACGACTCCGCCGTTGCTCTCGGTCGGCAGTTCAGTTACGAGCTCTGGGATGAGTTCGAGTGTGAAGCCGTCGATTTCTTGTACACCTGCCCAGTAGGACTGACCGACGATCGACACGATGAAGTTGTCACCACCCGGAACGAATGCGTTCAGGGTCGGTGGCTCCTGGTCATCTGCAACGACGACTGTACCGCCGTACGCAGGGCCGGTTGGTGCTGCAGTAGTGGTGGTGGTTACCACTGGTTCGGTTGTTGTTGGTGCTGCCGTTGTTGTTGTCACCGGTGCCGCTGGCGCGGTGGTGGTTGTTGTTGTTTCGGCTGTTCCACCGCAGGCAGCTGCGATCAAAGCAAAAACAATAATCACCGCGGACCATGCGACTTTGCGGCTTCGCCACAAATGAGTCAAGGGTTGCCTCCTTAAGTATCCATATCGGTTTCCGAACGCCGACCTAAGGCGAGCCCTAGGCGCGTCCCAACCACGTCAGCCACAACGTTGTTAGAGCGAAAACAGTCGAAGTAAGCACGGTGAGCCGATCGAGGTTTTTCTCAACCACAGTCGAACCACCGGCGCCTCCACCTCCCATACCGCCACCGAACATGTCGGACATGCCACCACCGCGACCCGCATGGAGCAGGACAAGGAAGATAAGCAACAGCGAAATCAACAGGTGAATTATTACTACGAACTGTTCCACGTTTCGGAACCCTTTCTCACGCGCGGCCCACGCACAACGCGAGCCCGCAATCAGGAAGTATCGCCGCACCGCGTAACTAGGTCAAGTCAACCTCAGGAGGGATACGGCCGGTTTGGGGGAAGAATATCAGGATCCTTGACGGGCCTGAGCCTCGACAGCCGCCGTCGCTGCCGCCACCGCCTCCTGGTCTCCCAGGTAGCGCGACGTTGACGCCGTCAACGAGTCGTTGAGTTCGTACACCAACGGGATCCCGGTGGGGATATTCAGACTCGGTATGTCCTCGTCAGAAATCTGATCGAGATGTTTCACCAGCGAGCGCAGGCTGTTGCCGTGCGCGACAACTATCACCGTCTTGCCGGTTCGCAACTCCGGTACGATGGCGTCGTACCAGTACGGCATCATCCGCTGGATAACATCCGCAAGAGACTCTGCCGCCGGTGCAATCTCGGGCGGCATCCATCGATATCGCTCGTCGTTGAGCGGATGACGGCTGTCATCGCGATCAAGCGGCGGCGGGGGTGTTGCATACGATCTACGCCAGGCATGGACGAGGTCTGCTCCGTGGAGTTCGAGGGTCTTCGCTTTGTTGAGCCCTTGCAGCGCTCCGTAATGCCTCTCGTTCAGGCGCCACGATTTGTGCACGGGAACCCAGCTTCGTCCGATCTCCGCGAGCGTGAGGTCGAGCGTGTGGATCGCTCGGCGGAGAACCGATGTATACGCAACATCGGGCATGATCGCCGCATCAGCTAACAGCTCACCCGCCTCGATACCCTCACGCACGCCCTGATCGGAAAGGGCGACATCAGTCCATCCTGTAAACACGTTTTCGAGATTCCACACACTCTCGCCGTGACGCAACAGAACAAGTGTGGTCATACCCAGTACCGAACGATCGAAGCGAAGGTGTCCGGGTCGAGAGATGCACCACCCACGAGGGCGCCATCAATGTCGCGTTTGGCCATCAACCCTGCGATGTTGCCGGGCTTCACAGACCCTCCGTAGAGAACGCGAACATCGTCACCGACCGAGCCGAAGTCATCGATCACCGTTTCGCGGACAAACGTCGCCATAGCTCCGGCATCATCAGCGCTTGCGGTCTTTCCCGTGCCGATCGCCCAGATCGGCTCGTATGCAATGACCAGCTTCGAAACCTGGTCAGCGGTCAACCCCTTGAGACCTGCTTGGATCTGGAATCCAACCTTCTCCCGGGTTGCTCCCGCGTCGTAGTCCTCTGCGGTCTCTCCGACACAGAGAATCGGCGTCATGTCAGCGGCGACAACAGCTTTGACCTTCTTATTGACGTCACTGTCGGACTCGGAGAAGATCTGGCGCCGCTCAGAGTGCCCGACGATGACAAACCGGACACTGAGTTTCTTCAACATCGCCGGCGACACCTCGCCGGTGTAGGCGCCTGACTCCTCCCAATAGCAGTTCTGGGCCCCGAGGTTGATCATGAGCCGGTCGGCCTCAATCACTGTCTGGGTCGATCGGAGCGCGGTGAACGGCGGACAAACAACCACATCCACGCGGTCGTGGTCGGCGAACTCGAGCCGTAGACTCAGCTTCTGTACCATCTGGATCGCGTCCAGATGGGTCGCGTGCATCTTCCAATTGCCCGCAATGAGACTCTTACGCATTGTTACTCCACTGCTCAAGTGCTGCGATTCCCGGCAGCACCTTGCCCTCAAGGTACTGCAATCCCGCTCCTCCGCCGCTCGATACATGCGACGCATCCTTCTCGCGACCCAACATCCTGATAGCGGCCACCGAGTCGCCACCCCCGACAACGGTGAAACCGTTGCACGAAGCGACCGCATCTGCCACCCCTGCCGTCCCCGCGCGAAACGCCTCCCACTCGAATACACCCATTGGTCCGTTCCAGAACACCCGCTCCGCCGCAACGATGACATTGGAAAACTGTGCGGTCGCGTCAGGTCCGATGTCGAGTCCCATGGTGTGCTCGGGAATAGCAGTTCCCGGGGCGAGATCGTTTGACGCGTCTTCGGTAAATGAGTCAGCAACGACGAAGTCGGCCGGGAGCAGGATCTTTCCCCCGTCCTGACCCTGGAGAAGATCGCGTACTTCGTCGAGCATCGGCTCCTCCACCAGGGAGTCGCCGACCTCATACCCGGATGCCGCAAGGAGAGTGAAACACATCCCGCCGCCTACGAGCATCATGTCGACCTTGGGGAGTAGGTTCTTCATGACAGCAAGCTTGTCGGACACCTTAGCTCCCCCGAGCACGACAACATATGGATGGTCCGAATCGTGCAGAAGCTCCTGGAATGCCACGATTTCTGCCTCCAGCAAGAGACCGGCCGCTGATCGTAACCGCCGTGCAACTCCAACATTCGATGCATGGGCGCGATGCGCCGTACCAAACGCATCGTTCACAAACACCTCTCCGAGTTCAGCGAACGCCGCAGCAAGCACTTCGTCGTTGGTGACCTCTCCGTGCTCGAATCGTGTGTTCTCAAGAACCACGACCGCGTCATGACCGGACTCCGCAATAGCTCGCTTAACCTCCGGTCCCACAACCGCTGACGTCGCGACGACAGGAAAATTCCCAAGCTCGCCAAGCCGAGCAGCAACAGGTGCCATTGAAAGGCTCTCGTCATAACCCCGGGGTCTTCCGAGGTGGCTGCACACCACGACCTTGGCACGACGATCGCGAAGTACCTGAATCGTCGGAAGACTTGCCTGGATACGAAAGTCGTCAGTAATTGTGCCGCTGCTCAACGGCACGTTCAGATCAGATCGAACCAGCACGGTCCTGTCGGACACGTCGAGATCGTCAAGCGTCGGAAGTGTCACCCGGTACCTCAGCCCAGACGACCAACAAGATCAACGAGACGGCTCGAATAACCCCACTCATTGTCGTACCACCCGAAGACTTTCACCATCTTGTCGTTCACCATCGTGAACTCCGAATCGAAGATCACCGATGCAGGGTCACCGATAACGTCCGATGACACGATTGGATCTTCCGTGTACCGGATAATCCCCGCGTACGCTCCGTTACCGGCGGCTTCGAACGCCGCGTTGACGGCATCGACGGTGACATCTTGCTCAACGGTGACGACTAGGTCCGTGATCGAACCGTCAACGACAGGCACCCGGAGCGCCTTCGCCTCGAATCGACCGGCAAGCTCGGGGAGTACCTTCCCGACTGCGACGGCGGCGCCGGTCGACGTCGGAATGATATTCGCGGCCGCGGCGCGGCCACGGCGCGCATCCGGGTGTGGGAGATCGAGAATCTTCTGGTCGTTCGTGTACGCGTGCACCGTGGTGAACATGCCCTGGACGATTGAGAAGTTCTCATGCAACACCTTCACCATCGGACCGACGCAGTTTGTCGTACAGGAGGCGTTCGAAATGATCTTGTGCGCGGCGGGATCCAGCCCTGCATCGTTCACACCCAGGACGACCGTGTAATCGGGATCGCCGACCGGAGCGGAAACGATCACATGGTTCGCACCGGCAGTGCGGTGTTTGGATGCTGTCGCATGTGTGCGAAAGACACCTGTGGACTCAATCACGACATCCACACCGAGGTCTCCCCATGGGAGGTTCTCCGGATCACGTTCCGCAAACACTTTGAACGAATCTCCGTCGACATCGAGGCCGTCGTCAGTCGTCGTGACGGAGCCGCCAAACTTACCATGCACCGTGTCGTGCTGGAGGAGATATGCCAACGTCTTTGCGTCGGTGAGATCGTTCACCGCCACCACATCGATATCGGCACCTGACTTGATTGCTGACCGGAAGAAGTTCCTTCCGATCCGGCCGAAGCCGTTGATCGCTACCTTCATGACACCCTTTCATGGTGCTTGTTGTTACAGATATGTGACGAGCTTGCTCAGCACATTGCCGAGCTTCACTGCATCATGTTGCGGCCAAGCCGTAGATGTGTCCACGATGTCCTCAAGAACAACGTGGACACCAAACGTCTCCAGAATGCTGACGTCCACCTCAAGTGCGGTATGGGGTACGGGAACCTCAATCCGCGCATTGTGGGCGACGATAGCATTCGGTGGGCGGACGCCGGCCAGCCGAAGCAGCGCCGCGAGATGATCGGCCGCGTCCATCCCCAGCGTCTCGCCATCCTGCGTGTAGAGGTTGGCAATGTAGACGACCGACGCCTTTGAGTCGTCGATTGCCTTGACTATTCCCGGCACAGCAAGCGTAGCAATCGTTGAGGTAAACAGGCTTCCCGGTCCCAGCACAATCTGATCGGCTGCTGCAATGGCTGCCAAGGCACGCGGATTCGCAGGCGTCACAGGCGTGACCCGGATCTCATCAAAGGGACCGGCGGCTCTCGTTATCGCTGCCTGACCACTGATCTCCTCGCTACCGCGCCTCGCGGTGAGAATGAGACGGTTCGCACAAACGGGTATCACCTCACCCGCAGCGCCAAGCAAACGCTGGGCAGCACGCAACGCACCCTCGAACTCACCCTCAATGTCCGCGAGCGAGGCGAGGATCAAGTTGCCGAGCGAATGCCCGCCAACGTCGCCGGCGTCAAAGCGGTATTCGAACAACCTTCGCCACACTGTCTCGTCGGGACTCATTGCGATAAGGCACTTACGGATGTCTCCCGGGGGTGGGATATCGAGAGCAGGAGCTAGTCGACCCGACGACCCTCCATCATCAGCAACCGTCACAACAGCCGACAGTGTCCCCGCATACCCGACTGCGCCACGCAGGACCTGTGCCATGCCGTGACCTCCGCCGATGGCAACAACGCGCGGACGGGTTGGGTCGTTCTCGAAGGCTGCGAGCATCAATTCCTCATCAACATCAAGCTCTCTCATAAGGCAGTCACCGCGATGTCGCGATGTCGCACCGTGGTCAGCCTGCCGCTGCCGGTCAGGCGTTCTCCAATCGCCTCTACCATGGCCACTGAGCGGTGTCTCCCGCCGGTACACCCGATACCAATGGTCAGGTAGAGCTTTCCCTCAGCTTCGTAACGAGGGATGAGGAAATCCAACATCTCGACTGCCAGCTCGAGAAACTCGGTCGCGTCGGCGTTTGAAAACACATAGTCGGACACCGCGCCATCGCGGCCAGTGAGTTCGCGCAGTCCGTCGACCCAGTGCGGGTTCGGGAGAAACCGTACGTCGAAAAGCACATCGACCACGCTGGGTGTTCCATGCTTGAACCCGAACGAAATAACCTCAATCTGCAATCGTTGACTTGGAGTGAACTCCTCGAAAGCAGCATCAACCTTGCGACGCAGTTCGTGAACGTTGAGTTCGGAAGTGTCGATCACAATATCGGATTCACCGCGTATCGAGGCGAGCATCGCACGCTCGGTCGCGATCTTCTCGGACAGTGGACCACCCTCCACGGGATGACGACGTCTAGTTTCTTCGAATCGACGAATCAGCACCGCGTCGGTGGCATCAAGAAAGAGCACCGTTACGCGTATCCCATTGCCGCGCAGAGTGTTGAGCGCAGACTCCAGATCCTCAGCCGTGAGACCACCGCGACTGTCAACGACAATCGCGATGCGTCCTCGATCGCTGTTCGGGCCGCCCAGACTGTCAACCACTGCCGGAACGAGATCTGCGGGCAAGTTGTCGACGACGAAAAAACCGGAATCCTCCAGTGCGTTGGCGGCCTGAGAACGCCCGGCGCCGGAGAGACCGGTGAGGATGATGACATGAAGCCGAGGCATGGTGTCCCTTCGAGTAGTCCCCCAAGTGTCGTCGAACTTCTCGCGCCGGGCAAGGTTCAACGTGGTGGTCCTTGGGCGGTGTGGAGTTGATCGAACAGATCACGCGCAACGGTAGCCGGAACCACCTCGGCAAGCTGATCGACGGTTGCGTTTCGCATACGTTTGAGCGAGCCGAACGCACGCAACAGATCCTTGCGACGTTTCACTCCTATGCCCGGAACGCCGTCGAGCAGCGAATCGACCATGCCCTTTCCTCGAATGGTGCGATGGTACGTGATTGCGAATCGGTGAGCCTCGTCACGCACCCGCTGGAGCAGATACAGCGCCTCGTCGCGTCGCGGTATCTGGAGGGGTTCGGATCGCCCGGGGAAATAGACTTCCTCAAGACGTTTCGCAAGTCCGATCACCGGGATGGAGAGCCCGAGTTCGTCGAGTACCTTCACCGCTCGGCCGAGTTGGCCCGGTCCCCCATCTATGACGATCAACGACGGCGGATACGAAAACTTTGCTCCTTCCTCTCTCGGGGCGTCCCGCTGCGCTAGGTAGGCAACGAATCGTCTGCGTAACACCTCTTCCATCGACGCAAAGTCGTCCTGGCCATCGATGGTCTTGATCTTGAATCTCCGGTACTGGTTCTTCTTTGGCAGGCCATCCTCGAACACCACCATCGACGCAACGGTGAAGGTGCCCTGGATCGTGGAGATGTCGTAACACTCGATTCGCAGCGGTGGCTGGGGAAGTTCGAGATGCTCCTCGAGTCCACGCAGTGCTTTGGCGCGGGCATTGTGATCGCTGCTGCGTCGCAGACGATGGCGCGAGAACTCCTCGCGGGCGTTCGCCGATCCCGTCTCCATGATCCGTCGCTTCGCACCGCGTTGAGGCACCTTGAGCCGAACCGGTCCGCCGCGGCGCTGACTGAGCCAGGTCCTCCAAAGATCAACGTTGTCGGGTTCGATCGGCAGCAGTACTTCTGCCGGAGGTTTGTCATCCGCATACACCCGTTCAAGAAGCACTCCCATCATCTCTTGATCAGTGACATCTTCGACCTTGTCGAGAATGACCCGCTTCCTGCCACGAACCCGCCCCAACCGCACGTGGAGCACCACGACACTCGCCTCTAGCTCATCCTGGTCGATGGCGATAACATCGAAAGTTTCTCGTCGCTGGGTCACAAGTTCTTGCTTCTCAAGTACCCGTTCGACTGCGCCGCGCTGGTCGCGCAGGCGTGCGGCGCGCTCATATTTCTGCGCGGCGGCGGCCTGTTCCATCTCGGTGGTGAGATTCGCGAGCAGCTCAGTGTCGTGACCCTGGAGGAACCGCGCCATCCCCTCTACATACGTTTCATACTGCTCCGGTGTGACCTCACCGACACAGGGGCCGCTGCATCGGTCGATGTGAAAGTCAAGACACGGAGAGCCGAGCGAACGGTGATTGTCGAATTTCGAGTCCTTGCACGTTCGTATTGGAAACGTGCGCAACAGCAGATCGAGCGTTCCTCGAATCGCATACGCATGAGCGTACGGTCCGAAATACTGCACACCGCTACGACGCCTGCCCCGCATGACCTTGGCTTTGGGCCATTCCTCATCGCGCGTGAGTGCCAGGTAAGGAAACGACTTGTCGTCGACGAGCCGAATGTTGAACCGGGGACGATGCTCCTTGATGAGCGCGTACTCCAACATCAACGCTTCAACCTCGTTGGTGGTCACAATCCAATCGAGATCAGCAGCCGCCGAGACCATCGCGTAGGTTCGCGGGTGGAGATCTTTGCCGAAGTAGTTGGAGAGCCTCTTCCTCAGCGACTTAGCCTTGCCTACATAGAGCGGCTGCTGGTTGCCGTCACGGAAGATGTACGCACCGGGCGAGTCAGGGATTGAGGACGAGACCGGACGTTGCACCATGGGTCCCATGGTAGATACCTTGTCTGACACACAAGGCGTTGTGAAACGTTAGGTAAGCGTTCGCCGACGGGCCGCTTCGAAGATTGAATCGACCGGGTTCTCGTCCGAAATGCTCACCAGTGCGCGACTGCGGATCTCGTCCAGATCCGACGGAAGCATCCAATCAGGCACCGCAGCGTAGATTTCTAACTCGGGCAGCGCGTCTCGAACGGCGCCCATCGACGGTGCTTCAACGAGGCCCCACACGCGACCGGCGCCGTACTCGTACGCAACAAGATGTTCGTTCATACTGAATCTCCCAGGACGGTTGCTCATTCATCGGCACAGTCCCGGGAAATCTTTATACCGCGCTATGCCACCGGAACCCGACAAGCCGCGGGAAATGCTGTTGACCCGCAAGGGTCGGGTCACGCCGCACGGCCTCTTGACCAAGACCTCGCTCAACCATTCGATCCAACATCCACCCCCTCGCCGCCGCGGCTGTCAGGAGATCGCCGAGCGGGCGGTGGTGAAAGACCATCGTTGCCGGACCTGCCGGCTCATGCGAACGCGATCGCTCAAAGTACGGGCCCCAGCGCCAGAGATACTCTCCGTCACTCATGTCGTAGATTGGACCCGCGCCCGGTGCCGTATATGCAGGATGATTAGACACGACGACAAACCACCCTCCCCGGCGCACCACACGAGCAGCTTCGTCGAACAGCGCCTCCAGGTCCTCGACGTGCTCAATCACCATGACTGCGAACGCTCCGGCCACGGACTCGTCGCGGATCGCTCCGAGGTCGGGAAGTCAAGCCTGCACAACCGGGATCACCCTGTTGGCTGATCGCAACAAGACATGTGACGAGTCGATACCGACAACGGTCCCCCCGACCGAGCGTGCCCCCTGACCCTCCCCGCAGCCGAGATCCAGAACGACACCCGCAGGCATCGATCCGACCAGATCACCGAGAAGGGGGAGGACGTCCTCGCGGTAGGCGGGATCTGTGACTATTTCCAACTCCCACCACGACGCAAGGGAATCCCAGTTTGTCACGCCGAAACGATCACTGGGGCACGCTCACGCCGACTCTCGTGACGCCACCGTCGAGCCTCCACAGCCGCGATCGCTCCGATTGCCAACGCGACAGGAAAAGCGGGACTCCACCCGATCTCGATCTGGTACTCGTTTGCCCAGCTCAGCGCCACGAGAACAAAGAACCCGATCAGTGTGAAAGCGTGTGATCGGCTCGATCGATCGATGATGACACCCACAGTGATCAACATCACGGCGACCTCGTGGGCCATTGCGTGCGGTGATCCGAGAATGAAGACCACCGACGTCAATGCGATGAGGGTGCCGACATCAGCCTCGTTGCGCCACAGCCAGATGACAAGGAGCCATAACAGTCCCGCAAGCGCGACGGCGCCGAACAAGAGTGGGTTTCTGACGCCGCCGGTCAGGTTCTGGGCGAAGCCTAGGATCGAACTCGCAGAAACACCGTTCACGATCGCGTCGGCATTCCCGAAACTGATCGCCTGACGAATCCATGAACCCGTCCACCCCCAACCCGCAACCATGGCGTTCGCTACCCAGAATACCGCCGCGCCCGCCAGCCCACCTAGGACCAACCGATCTCGACGAGCAAGAATCCAGACCATCAGTAGCGGCACACCGAAAGTGGGCTTGAAAAGGAGCAGGCTCCCGACGACACCTGCGGCCACGTCGTTGTCGGATTCAAGCAAACGCCAGACGGCGACCAGTATCAACACCGTAAACGCAGTGTTATTGCCCCCGCTAACCGCCTTGAAGGTCGACCAGAACAACAACGAAACCGCGACTACCAGCGCCCAGTGATCACCGAACAGCCTGGGAAGAAGAGGGCGCGCCAACCACGCGGCAGCAAGCCAGGAAACGAGCATCAACGCTGTGTACGCGACGGCAGCAGATTGAAACGACACGCCGGCAAAGATGACGAACACCGACGCAACTATCGGCGGGTAGGAGAAGTACCAGAACAACCCCTCTTCGCTCGTCGTCAGCGATTGCTGCATCGCCCGCTGTGTGTCTACGTCGTAGAGAACCGAGTAGTCGCCGGCGTTTGCAATCAAACCGGCGCCATAGAAAGCTGCAAAGTCGCCACCCGGTGGAAGATTGCCGTCAGCGGGAATGTCGAGCAAGAGCGGTTTGGACATGATCAATGCGCTGACCGCCACCAATAGCACGACACCGACGGCGCCTAGCCAGCGTTCAAGCACTGGATACAAGTTCGGTAGCGTCGGCACTGCTTCGAGCCATCCACCGCGGGAGTTCGCGCAAGACGAGGCCTCCAATAACCATCGCCATGAAGAAGCTCGGGGCCCATCCGAGAGCAATCATCGCAAGGCCAAACCACGACGCGATATCCATAACAACCAACCAGTGGCCAACCGGTCGTTTTGCGCGTTGCACAAGAACCGCCACCGGTAGGAGCAGCACCGCGATTTCGTGTGACATGGCGTGTGGACTCCCCCAAATCGATGCCACCGCAAAGACGGCCATCAGCGTTGCCAGATCAACGTTTGGTCGAGACCATATCCACGCGGTACCGAGCCACACAACAACGAGCAGTCCGGCGGCGACGATTGCGTACCAGGTCCATTCAGCTTTGGAGAAGTTTTGGGCGAACCCCAGAATCGAGCTCGCGGCGGGACCGTTGATAATCGCATCCTTCTCACCGAACCGTTGGGCCTGGTCCCACCACGGTACCACCCAGCCAACCCCGGCTAACGTCGAGTTGACGGCGAAGTACACAGCCCCACCGATAGCGCCGCCCCCCAATGCCCGCCAGCGTCTCGAGACAAACAGAACGGCGAGAAAGGGTAATCCGAACGTCGGCTTGAATAGCAGCAGAGATGCCACAAGCCCGGCCGATAGGTCCTTCTCCGACTCAAGGAGGCGCCAAATCACAACCAGCACGAACAGTGTGAACGCGGTGTTTGAACCTCCCACAATCACCTGTCGCATAGGCCAGAAACCCAGGGCGATGAGCAATGCTCTCTCCGGGGAAGCTTTGATCTTCGGGAGCAGCGTTCCACCTATCGCAATCGCCCCAAGCAACATCCCGAACATGAAGCCAAGGTGGATTGCATAGGCCTGGACGTACGGCATGGCTGCAAGGAAACCGTAGGTCATTGCAACTGCGGGCGGGTAGCTGAAGTACAGAAACTTGCCACCCTCCATCGGCGTACCCTCGGTCTGGGCGGCGAGCTGTGCGTCTTCGGTATAGAGGACCTCGTAGTCGCCCTCGTTCGCGAGCATTCCGGCGCCATAGAACGCTGTGAAGTCGCCCCCGAGACCCTCATCGCTTTGTGACGTCAACGCCGGCCAGAACGGGGCGAGAACCGACGACAACACCAGCGCGATCAACACCGCGCGCCCGTAGGTCTGCTTCCTCCAATCGGTCAGGAGTCTCGTCATGCTCAATCCCTTCGACGCTCCAAGAGTAGGAGACTGCCGTGTGTTTCGTGGCTCAGTTTTCGCCAGTCAGCTCGTGCCGGCGGGGTCGACGAGCAGACTCTCTAGAGATTCGGACGATGCGGTAGCCGGCTTTAGGGCGACCTCATTCATAGAGCCGTGTCGTTTCTAGACCAGCAGACCCTTGAGAAACTGCCCAGTGTAGGAGTGGTCGATAGCTGCGACGGCTTCCGGCGTGCCCTCGGCAACGACGAATCCACCACCCTCACCACCCTCGGGGCCGAGGTCGATGATCCAGTCCGCTGACTTGATCACATCGAGGTTGTGTTCGATCACGATCACCGTATTGCCGGTGTCGACAAGGCGCTGTAAGACGCCGAGTAGTTTCCGGATGTCCTCAAAGTGCAGACCGGTCGTAGGCTCGTCGAGTATGTACACGGTCTTACCGGTTGCGCGTTTCCCGAGCTCCGACGAGAGTTTCACCCGTTGCGCCTCGCCGCCCGACAGCGTTGTCGCCGGCTGCCCAAGGCGTATGTACCCCAGACCGACGTCGTACAGCGTCTGTACGATGCGGCTGATACGCGGCTGGTGCTCAAAGAAGACGAGAGCATCCTCGACTGAGAGGTTGAGAACATCGCTGATCGAATGCCCCTTGAACTTCACGTCAAGTGTGTCCCGGTTGTAACGCAGGCCGCTGCACGTGTCGCACGGAACGTACACGTCCGGGAGGAAGTGCATCTCAATGCGGAGAGTACCGTCACCCTTGCAGACCTCACATCGCCCACCCGCGACGTTGAAGCTGAACCGCCCGGGTTTGTATCCACGGGCGCGGGCGTCCGGGGTCGCCGCGAACAGCTCGCGGATCCGGTCAAACATCTTTGTATATGTTGCCGGGTTGGACCGCGGCGTCCGACCGATCGGCGCCTGATTGATGTTGATGACCTTGTCGAGCTGGTCGATCCCCTCGATGCTGTGATGTCTACCCGGCAACGCACGAGCGCCGTGAAGATCGGCATGCAGTGCCTTTGAGAGCGTTTGCTGGATCAGGCTCGACTTACCGGAACCGGACACACCGGTGACGGCAACGAACATGCCAAGGGGAATGCGGACGTCGATGTCTTTGAGATTGTTCTCGGCGGCTTGCAGAACGATGAGTTCCCGACCATCACCCACGCGACGTGACCCCGGTACCGGGATGCTCCTCTTACCTGACAGATACTGGCCCGTGATCGAGGCGGCTGTGCGCATTATCTGCTTGGGTGTCCCTTCCGCGATAATAGCCCCTCCGTGCTCCCCTGCACCCGGGCCGATATCGACGATGTAGTCGGCAATCCTCATGGTCTCTTCGTCGTGCTCGACGACAATCAGGGTGTTACCGAGGTCCCGCAGCCGCAGCAACGTTTCGATCAGTCGCCGATTGTCCCGCTGGTGTAGACCGATCGACGGCTCATCAAGAATGTAAAGAACCCCCACGAGACCCGACCCGATCTGTGTGGCAAGACGGATTCGCTGCGCCTCCCCACCCGCGAGCGTCGCAGCTGATCGCATCAGGCTGAGGTAGTCGAGACCGACGTCGATCAAAAAGTTGAGCCGCTCTCGGATCTCCTTGAGCACAAGTCCCGCAATCGTGGCCTCGCGATCCGTGAGGGCGAGATCGAGAAAGAACTGTCGCGCCTGACGCAGTGGCATCGAAGACACATCAAAGATGGAGCGCCCGTCAACGGTCACCGCCAACGACACCGCGTTGAGGCGCGCACCGTTGCAGGTTGCACACGGCACCTGCCGCATGAACTCCGCATACTGGGCCCGGGAGCCGTCGGATTCGGCGTTGGAGTAGCGCCGACTCAGCCACGGTACGACACCTTCGTACTCCGATTGATAGCGACGCTCACGGTTGAATCGGTTGGTGTAACGCACCTCATACGGTTTCGATCCCCCGCCATTGAGCACCATGCGCTTCGCTTCGTCGTCGAGGTCCTCGAACGGACTGTCAAAGTCAATGTTCTCGGCTCGACACATCGCTTCCAACAAACGCGAGTAGTACCGCATCCGGTGCCTGCCGGACCACGGTGCGATCGCACCACCTGACAGCGCGCGGTGTGGATGCGGCACAACGAGGTCGGTATCGACCTGGAACCGGGTACCCAAACCCGAGCAGTCGGTACATGCCCCATACGGGCTGTTGAAGGAGAAGTTGCGCGGCTGCAGGTCTTCGAAAGAGAGACCGCAGTCTTCACAGGCGAGATGCTGGCTAAACGTCATGGGCGGGCCGTCGACAATGTCGACCACTGCGATACCCTCGGCGAGCTGCAGAGCGGTCTCGAGAGACTCGCTCAACCGTCGCTCAATGCCCGCTTTGCTGACAAGGCGGTCGACAATGACCTCGATGGTGTGCTGAAAGTATCTATCCAGCTTGAGATCCTCCGTGAGGTCATGAACCTCGCCATCAATCCGCGCCCGGCTAAAGCCATCCTTCGCAAGATCCTTGAGCAGCGTCTCGAACTCGCCCTTGCGTCCCCGCACAATCGGAGCAAGGATCTGGAACCTCGTCCCCTCATCGAGCTGCAAGACCTGATCGACGATCTGCTGTGGTGTCTGTTTTGCGACAACTTTTCCACACTTCGGACAGTGAGGAATGCCGATGCGAGCGTAGATGAGCCGGAGGTAGTCGTGGATCTCCGTAACCGTTCCGACGGTCGATCGCGGATTTCGAGACGATGTCTTCTGGTCAATGGAGATCGACGGAGACAGACCTTCGATGAAGTCAACGTCGGGTTTGTCCATCTGGCCGAGGAATTGCCGGGCGTATGCCGAGAGGCTCTCCACATAACGACGTTGACCTTCGGCGTAGATGGTGTCGAATGCGAGAGATGATTTCCCCGACCCACTGATGCCGGTGAACACGATAAGCCGGTCGCGCGGCAGCTCAACATCAAGGTTCTTGAGGTTGTGTTCACGCGCACCGCGGATGACGATCTTGCTACTTGCCAAAGGTGTGGTCTCCGTCCTGGCCGTCCCATACCGAGCACGATGGGCGACGTTGTTTCAATTGTAGTGAGTACCTGCGACACAACTGGCGTGTCACAGGCGCTATTTCACGGCGTCCGCCATCTCGCGAAGTTCTCGTTTCAGCTCGTTGAGTTCATCACGGAGTCGAGCCGCGTACTCAAACCGAAGGTCCGTTGCAGCCTCGTGCATTTCTTCTTCAAGACTCTGGATAAGTCGCCGCAGGTCATCGTGAGGAAGATCCATTGGCGTCCGTTCCTTCACCTCGCGTGCGCGACGGTCCGCCGAAGGCACCTTCGAGCTTGAGAGCAGTTCGAGAATGTCGGAGACTCGCTTGCGGATTGTCTGCGGGTCGATGCCGTGCTCTTCGTTGAAGTCGCGTTGAATCCGACGGCGCCTGTTGGTCTCGTTGAGTGCGTGCTGCATCGATCTTGTGACCTTGTCGGCGTACATCAACACTTGACCGTCGACGTTGCGCGCCGCCCGACCGATGGTCTGGACAAGCGAAGTCTGGGAGCGCAAGAAGCCCTCCTTATCTGCATCAAGGATGGCCACCAGCGATACCTCGGGGAGATCCAGTCCCTCTCGAAGCAGGTTGACGCCAACCAACACGTCGTATTCGCCGAGGCGCAGGTCCCGCAGAATTTGCACGCGTTCGAGCGTGTCGATATCCGAGTGCAGGTACCGTGCCTTCACCCCCGACTCCAGGAGATAGTTCGTGAGGTCCTCCGACATCTTCTTGGTAAGCGTCGTAACCAACACCCGCTGCGCGTTTTCCGCGCGCACCGTTATCTCGTGCATGAGATCGTCGATCTGGCCCTTCGTCGGCCGTACAACGACCTCGGGATCAACGAGACCCGTCGGACGAATGATCTGCTCAACGACCTGATCCGAGTGTTCAAGCTCCCACGTCGACGGTGTGGCGGACAAGAACAACGCCTGGGGCACCTTGTCGAACCACTCCTCGAACCGCAAGGGACGGTTGTCGAGCGCAGAAGGCAGTCGGAACCCATGCTCGATGAGCACGTCCTTGCGGCTTTTGTCGCCCGCGTATTGACCGTGGATCTGAGGAATTGTCACGTGACTTTCATCAATCACGGTGATGTAGTCATCAGGGAAGTAGTCAAGGAGCGTGAACGGGGTCTCCCCCGGTTCGCGACCATCGAGATACCGCGAGTAGTTCTCAATGCCCGAGCAGTACCCGGCTTCACGCATCATTTCCATATCGTACGCAGTACGCATCCGAAGCCGCTGAGCCTCAAGGAGCTTGCCCTCGGCCTCCAGGGTTGAGAGACGCTCCTGCAACTCAACCTCGATCTTCTCGACAGCCTCGGTCAGCCGCTCCTGGTCCGTGACGTAATGCGTCGCCGGATACACCCACAATTCGGAGAGTTCGTCCAGCACCTCCCCCGTAACAGGGTTCATTTTCAAGATCCGATCGACTTCGTCACCGAAGTACTCGATGCGATAGATGTACTCCTCGTAGGCGGGAAAGATCTCCAACGTGTCACCACGGACCCGAAAGCGACCGCGGATCAGACTTATCTCGTTTCGTTCATATTGAATATTGACAAGGCGTTTCACGGATTCCTGAAGTGCGAACTCGACCCCCCGAATCAATCTGAGTAGCTGACCCTCGTAGTGGTCGGGCGAACCGAGGCCATAGATCGCACTCACTGACGCAACGATGATCACGTCCCTCCTGGTGAGTAACGCCGCAGTCGCCGAGTGCCGGAGCCGATCGATCTCGTCGTTGATCGTCGACTCCTTCTCGATGTAGGTGTCGCTCGATGCAATATACGCCTCGGGCTGGTAATAGTCGTAGTAACTCACGAAGTATTCGACACGGTTCTCGGGGAAGAACTCACGAAACTCATTCGCCAACTGGGCCGCCAGCGCCTTGTTCGGTGCAAGAACCAACGTCGGGCGCTGTACTTGCTCGATCGTCCACGCAA